>DTZC01000281.1 GCA_012961565.1 Dehalococcoidia bacterium | reverse complement strand
TTCGTCATAACCAAGGTCAAGTCCGACCAGGGATGTCTGCAGAGTGTCCACCTTGGGAATACAGATGACCGAACCATTTAGACAAGCCCCTTGTCCCTTTTGCGCTTGGAAGAGCTCACCTCTCACCGGATCATATGTCACCCCGAGCAGGATATCCTTGTCTACGACCAAGGCAATGTTTATACAGAAGAAGGGGATACCATATGCATAATTGTTGGTACCGTCGAGAGGGTCAACTATCCAGGTATGACCGGCGATGGGAGAGGAGAATTTCGATTCCTCTGAGAGGACATTGTAATCAGGATACTCGTCTTTCAGAAGTTTCAGAACGAGCTCTTCGGAGAGGATGTCAACATCGGTTACTAGGTTGCCTTTACTTTTATGTTTTATTCTTCTTGTGGCACCGAAGTGGGCTAACAGAATTTCGCCAGCTTCCTTGGCTGCTGTGATGGCTACTTCAAGGGCACTTCTGCCGCTTTTTCCCGGAGGTAACTCATTCATGGTTGGATTCTACAGCTAACCGGTGGGAGAAGCCCCATTTTCTCTTTCACCTCAGCCAGGGTCTTTTTGGCAATTGTTGTAGCTTTGTGGGCGCCATCAGCAAGGACTTCAGTAACATATCGTGGCTTGGCGGCGAAAGAAGCCCTCCTCTCGCGGAAACTTGCCAGAGTGGAATTTATCCCTTCAGCCAGCAACTTTTTGCAGTCGACACAACCGATGCCTGCTGAGCGGCACTCGGCAGCGATTTCGTCCACACGGGCTGGGTTGAAGAAGTGATGTAGCCTGAAGACATTGCATATTTCAGGGTGGCCGGGGTCGGAGCGGTACTTCCGTGCCGGGTCGGTTACTGCGGTCATCACCAGTTTTAACGTCTCTTCAGGCGTAGCAGCCAGCTCAATGTAATTGTTGTAGCTCTTGCCCATCTTTTGGGCACCATTTAATCCCAGTACCAGAGGAAAGCAGGTGAGCTTGGCTTGAGGTTCGGGGAAAGTGAAGCCGAAAAGTGAGTTAAAGCGTCGGGCTATTTCTCGTGCCAGCTCGAGATGAGGGAGCTGGTCTTCGCCTACCGGTACCAGTTCAGCCTTGTAAAGAACAATGTCTGCGGTCATGAGCACTGGATAGCCTACCAACCCGTAGTTAACATTGTGAGGTTGCATCCGCGCTTTTTCCTTGAAGGTAGGCACACGCAGTAGCCAGCCCAGGGGTGTAACCATGCTGAGCAGGGTATGGAGTTCCATTACTTCAGAGACGTGTGATTGCACGAAGAGGATACTTTTTTCTGGGTCAAGGCCGGCAGCCAGCCAGTCAAGCATCATTTCGTGGATATCATGTTGGAGTCTATCTGTGCTCTCTAGTGTTGTCAGGGCATGGATATCCACTATACAGTAGATACAATCATGCTCTTCTTGGAGGGCGACATAGTTTTGAATGGCGCCGAGATAGTTGCCGATGTGTTGTCTCCCCGTGGGTCGAGCGCCGGAGAAAACGCGCTGTTTCATGTCTCCAAAAGTTTAACATAAAGCCTAGCTAGCTTCAAACAGGCAGTTTCTGGTGGTACTGTTGAATTTTTAGTCGGTGAGGCTGAGGCACAGAGAGGACACCTCAAATCCCGGGATAGCTGCAAAAACTAGCTTTGGAATAAAGGAGGTCTCTCGAGGGAAAGCATAGATGAGCTAGTGGCCAAAATTAAGGAGAGTGTAGGGAATGGGAGGAGGAGACCTTCTCAGACGACCTCGCACTAGGAACTGCAGATTACATGCTTTCTGGAGCTGTCATACCCATTAGATGGAGGGTTCTAGCCAATATGATTGCGGCTGCTTTGACCAGTTTCAGTCGAGCCCAGGTCAACTCGCGGTTCTTGGAGATAACCCGACATTGCTTATAAAAGCTGTGGAAAACGGTGGCCAGGTCCAGAGCGTAGTAGGGGAGGTGGTGAGGTTCCAAGGTGGAAGCAACCAGTTCCACTATTTCTGGCAGCAGAACCATCTGCCGTATCAGAGTCAGTTCTGGCTCTGTAGTTAGCAGGGAGACATCACCCTGGGCATAATCGATTCCCCTTTCTTTGGCTAAGCGAAGTATACTGGCAATACGAGCATGAGCATATTGAACATAGTAGACGGGGTTATCCGCCGATTGCTCCTTTGCCAGCTCTAGGTCAAAATCCATCTGGGCATCGGCTGACCGGGAGAGAAAGAAGAAACGGCAGGCATCTGCGCCAACTTCCTCTATAACTTCTCTGAGGGTGATGATGTCACCGCTGCGTTTGGAGACCCTGACGATTTCTTGACCACGACGCAGTGTGACGAGTTGACAGATGATGATTTTAAGCCGTTCCGGCTCGATACCCAAAGCGTTGACCACAGCTATCATTCGCGAAACATGCCCTTGATGGTCGGCTCCCCAGATATTAATCACTGTATCGAACCTTCGTTCCAAGAACTTGTTGTAGTGATAGGCGACATCGGAAGCGAAGTATGTGGGCATGCCATCACTCCGTACCAACACGTTGTCCTTACTCTCGCCCAGTGGCGAGGAGACAAACCAGGTAGCATTTTCTCTCTCTGTTACATAACCGCTGTCGCGCAGCAACTTCATGGCTTTTTCATATTGACCGTTCCTATATAGGCTTTGTTCGCTGAACCAGACGTCGAACTCGACTCCGAGTAGTTCCAGGTCTTGTTTGATGATATCCAGTATTCTGGCAACCCCGAGTGCTCCCAGCTCCCGAATGGCAGCATCTTTGGGCATGATTATGAAGCGGTCACCCTCTCGGTCGATAATCTCTTTAGCCAGGTCTATCATGTACTCGCCTAGATATCCATCGCTCGGCACCTCGGCATCGATACCAAGGCATTGTTGGTAACGGGCGTAAAGAGTGCGGTTGAAAGCATCTAGCTGGCTGCCGGCGTCGTTGATGTAATATTCCCTTTCTACTGCATAGCCAGCGGCGCTGATCACGTTAGCTAAGGTGCTGCCCAGGACAGCACCACGACCGTGACCGACATGAAGAGGTCCTGTGGGGTTAACACTTACGAATTCAATCTGAATAAGCTTGCTGTCGCCTACTGCAATGTTCCCGTAGGCTTCACCTGCGTCAAGGATAACTGTCACCTGTTTGGTTAGCCAATCGGGGCTTAGATTGAAATTGATGAAGCCAGGGGAGGCAACTACTATGCGAGAGACCTCCGGTAGGGGTGGCATAAATTCGACGAGTTTCTCAGCGATTGCCAGTGGGGTCATGCCTATAGCGCGGGCTAGTTTGAGTGGGAGGCTAGAGGCATAATCGCCGTGCTCGGGCCTCTGGGGGCGTTCTACAATCACCTCAGGCAGCGCCGTGGTGGGGAGTTGCCTTTGCTGCTGAGCCTGAGCTATAGCTTGTTCCAGAGCCTGAGCCAGTCTTTGTTTGATGGTAACCATAATACTATACTTGTTGATGTGGTAGCCAGGCTTTAGCTTCGCTGGAGGAAAGCGACTCTAAAGGACGCACTACCGGGGAACGCTTTAATATATTAGAACTACTCAGCTTGACTTTCAAATCAGCTCAGTTCGCCATCAGTCTGCCAGACTCGAGCCAGCCCTTGAACTAGAAGGTGGTGTTCTGGCATCTTGAGGTGGGGATCGCGCTGGAAAAGGGCGATTGCCTCGTTTCGAGCTAGTTCTAAAAGAGCTGCATCTGATAGCCTAGCCATGCGAAGGTCAGGCATACCGCTCTGACGCGTGCCGAAGAACTCACCGGGTCCTCGTAGTTCCAGGTCTTTTTCAGCCAGAACAAAGCCGTTCTGAATTTCCTCGATGGCTTTCAACCTCTCGATACTTTCAGGTGAAGGATTCTCAGCCAGGAGTAAACAATAGCTCTGCCTCTCGCCTCGACCTACTCGACCGCGGAACTGGTGTAGTTGTGCTAGACCAAAGCGGTTGGCCGCCTCGACCAGCATAACAGTAGCATTCGGCACGTCAATACCTACTTCTACCACCGGTGTTGACACCAGAATATCGAGTTTTCCATCA
>DTZC01000280.1 GCA_012961565.1 Dehalococcoidia bacterium | reverse complement strand
TGCGGTCACTAGGGCTATAGCTGTGGCTGCAGTCAGTCTCTGCCAGGTGGCTCTCTGTTTGAAGACCAGTCCCATGCCGACATTTTTGGCGTAAGGAAAAGCAAAGATGACGCAGACCATAGCCCATCGGCTCAGTGTAGGCATGAGGAGTAGAGATTCAACTACCGGCGCAGAAGAAAGTGCGACATACTTGAGAAGCAAGAGCAGGATGATGGCAGCAATGCCAAAGGCACCGACTTTCGTGTCTGCCATTGTTTGCAACCTTTCCCCTCTGTCTTTACCTGCCATAACACCATCAAAGGTATCGATGAGCCCATCCAGATGGTGAGCACCGGTCAAAATTGCCAGCGTTATGATGAGAAGGGCATAAACCACTGGAGGTGGCAGGATGAAAGCTAATCCATACCATATCCCCAGCAGTATGCTTCCCAGTGCTAGACCGATGAGTGAGAAATAGGCAAGTGACTGACCTGAGACCTCGGCTGACACTGTGCCACGGAGCGGACTGGGGAATATGGTCAAGAACTGAAGAGCAGCCCAGAACCCCAATTGTTAGATTCCTTGTCTATTTGGTGTTGACTTGGCTTTTGAAACGCCAGCCTCGTCAAAAGTAGCCATCTGCTCTAGGAGTTTGACTGCAGCTTCTGCTAAAAAAATGCCTAGAGCAGCAGCAGTGCCTTCACCCAGCCGCATGTTCAAATTTAGAAGTGGTTTTAGACCAAGAAAGTTGAGGAGAAGCTCATGTCCCACCTCTGCAGACACATGAGCAGCGATGAGATAATCCTTGACTAGTGGGGATAGTCCTGTGGCGATAAGTGCTGCCGCCCCTGAAATGAAACCATCGATGACTACTGGAATTCTATATGCAGCACCAGCAAGCATGACTCCAGCCAAGCCCCCGATTTCGAAGCCACCAACTTTTGCCAGCACGTCTATGGAGTCTTCAGGGTTTGGCTTATTGGTTGCCAGAGCTTTTTTGATCACTTTCATCTTATGGTCGAGCTGTCTATCGTCAATGCCAGTACCTCGCCCTGTGATTTTCTTAACTGGATTGCCACTGATAGCAGCAAAAATAGCGCTACTGGCTGTGGTGTTCCCGATACCCATGTCCCCGGTGCCGATGATATCAGGTTTTTTGCTCATCTCCATTTCCACAATTTGAATCCCCATTTCTATAGCCTCAATAGCTTGCGGGCGGCTCATAGCCGGTTCGCGCACCATGTTCTTGGTGCCAAAATCAATCATTTTGCATATTAGTCCGGGCAGTGGTGGAAAGCCACCTTTCACTCCCATATCCACTACGATAACCTGTGCACCTACCTGGTTGGCCAGAACATTTATAGCTGCCCCGCCTTTGAGGAAGTTTATGACCATTTGTCTGGTCACTTCTTCAGGGTACAAACTGACACCTTCAGCAACCACACCGTGGTCTGCAGCCATGGTTATTATAATTTTACGTTCAAGCTTAGGGGGAACCTCACCTTTGATCCCGGCAATTTGAATTGATAGCTCCTCCAGTCTACCCAAGCTGCCGACTGGCTTGGTCAAGCTGTCTTGGCGGAGCTGTGCCGCTGTCATTGCTGAAATATCCAGCGGTGCTATTCTTTTTAGTATTCTTTCCAGAGAGTCAGACACAGTCTGTACCGTTCCTTGTCCTTTCTTATCAGTCAGTATTCGATGCCGCGTCTAGCAGTTATTCCTTCGCTGAAGGGGTGCTTAATCATGAGCATCTCTGTAACTAGGTCAGCTCGTTGGACTATTTCTGGAGGAGCTCTGCGACCGGTCAAGACCAGTTCCACCGGGACCGGTTTTTTGTCGAGCAGGTTCAGAACCTGGTTGACAGTGACCAAACCTTGGGCAACAGCAGCGAAAATCTCGTCTAAGATAACCAAATCATATTGTTCGCTGAGCATTTCCTGTTCGGCATATGCCAGCGTTTGCTGGGCTTCCTGGTGCAATTGTTCTTTAGATTTGCTAAAGGAATCACCAATGCTAATTTGCACTATATTAAAAGGATGATATTGCGAGATAAAGAAATGCTCACCACAGGGTTGCCCTTTGAGGAATTGGATGAATGTCACTTTCATCCCCTGCCCAGCAGCCCGGATTGCTAATCCCAAAGCAGCTGTAGTTTTACCTTTGCCGTCGCCGGTGTAGATGTGAACGAGACCCTTAGATTCTTTCTCACCCATAATTTGTTCCCAGAACTATTCTGTAAACCAGACGCATATCGAGGTTTTGTCTGATAATATCAGCTAGTTTATCATAAGCCTCTTGTACATTCATAGTTCCAGCCGGTGTTTGTGGTAATCCTCGAAGCTGTCGTAAATTATTAAGCAATCGATGTGTAAATTCAGTGTTATGAAATATGCCATGTAAGTATGTGCCGACCACCAGACCGGTGTGGTTGATGGCGCCATCAAAATAATCGGCGCTGCCTCCTGGTGTTGCCACTATTTGAAACACTGGCTCGCTGTTTAGATTTGTTGTTCGCCCCATGTGAATCTCGTAGCCGGCAACCTCCATGTTCTTTAATGTCTTGAGTAAGCCCTTATTAGTGGTTAGCCGAGCTTTTACCTGTGTAGTCGTTTTGTCATGATTGAAGACGGTGGTAACATCGAGCAGTCCAAGCCCGGCAATGCTGCTCTGGTTAGACTCAACTCCAGCTGGGTCGTGAATACTCTTGCCTAGCATTTGATATCCGCCACAAATACCTATCACTGGGGTGCCAGATTTAACCAACTTAATAATGGCTGATGCCAGTCCCTGCTGCTGTAAGTAAATCAAGTCAGCGACAGTGCTTTTGGTGCCGGGCAGGATGACCAGGTCGGGGTTACCTAGCTCAGATATATTGGTCACATAGCGAACGGTACACTGCTGTCTTTCCAGCGCGTCAAAATCATCATAGTTAGAAATGTGAGGTAGGTGTATTATAGCCACATCTAGGTTCCCATCAACTGGTCTTATTCTTCTGTCTTCGAGATAAACTGAGTCCTCCTGCGCTACAATGATATCCCGGAAGTGAGGAATCACGCCCAAAACGGGTTTGCCGCTACGCCTTTGCAATAGGTTCAAACCCGGCTTCAACAAGTTCAAGTCGCCGCGGAATTTATTGATAATAAACCCCTTAATCAAGTCGCGTTCCACTTCGGTTAGTAGTTCCAGAGTGCCGATGATAGAAGCAAACACTCCGCCGCGGTCGATATCGCCGACTAGTAAGACAGGAGCATTGACCATTTTGGCTATGCGCATGTTGGCTATTTCTTTTTCCTTTAGGTTTATCTCTGCTGGGCTGCCCGCCCCTTCGATGATAACGATATCGTAAGTGGAACATAGCCGGCTCAAAGAGTCTTCAATAATCCTGAGCAGCCTTGGTGTGTAACTATAGTACTGAGTGGCACGCAGGTTCTTAGCAACTTTACCCAGAACGATTACTTGTGACCTGTCTTCAGCTTCAGGCTTAAGAAGAACTGGATTCATAAGGACAGAGGGTTCTATGCCAGCTGCTTCAGCTTGAACTGCTTGTGCTCGTCCGATTTCGTCACCTTCTCTGGTGACGAAGGAGTTTAATGCCATATTCTGAGCCTTGAACGGGGCAACTCTAAAGCCGTCCTGTCGGAAGATTCGGCATAAGCCGGTGACGATTATACTTTTGCCTACGGAGGAAGCAGTTCCTTGAATCATTAAGGTGTTAGCAGGCATGGCTCAATACTCCAATTTCTCTTATGGCTGTGACTAGAGTTTTGCAGTCGGGCAAAGTTCTTGGCGCCAGTCGAATGTGCTGCGGCAAGCCAAATGAGGTGCAATCGCGAACTAGAATTCCTTTGTTTAGTAAAGTTCGTCTGAATTTCGTGGCACTACCAACCCGAACTAGAAAAAAATTAGTCTGTGATGCTAGTGGCGATAGTCCGAGGTTTGCTAATTCCTTTACCAGAAACCTCTTTAACTCTCGGATTTTAGCATGGCACTCCTCAAGGTAACCCTCGGCGTTAAGCACGATTATGCCAGCTTTCTGGGCCATGATATTGACATTCCATGGAGGGCGGATTCGTTTCAAGATCGAGATGATTGGTTCGTCAGCAATAGCATAACCAAGACGCAATCCAGCTAGGGCGTAGTCCTTAGTCATTGACCGAAGGATGACCAGGTTACCCTGCTTTATAAGGTCGATAGATGACCAGGCATCTTCGGTAAAAGCAATGTAAGCTTCGTCAAGGATAATCAGGCAATCTTTGGCAGCTGACATAATGTTCTCAAACTGTTGCTTGGTCATGTACTGCCCAGTGGGGTTATTGGGACTACATAAGAACACACCTTTAGGTCGGTGATTTTCAATGAGCCTTATTATTTCAGCTGTGTCTAATCTAAAGTCTGGGTCACCGAGCCAGGGCTGTTTCAGAACCTGAGCACCAGAGAGACAGCAGGCAATCTCATACTCCCCGTAGGTAGGCTGAGGAATAAGAACGGTATCTCCACGATCGAGGTAAGCGATAGTTATGAGTCTGATTAGCTCGGTCGAGCCGCTGCCGATTAAGAGGTTATTCGGAGTTATGTTCAGCTTTTTGGCGAGAAGTTGCTTAAGCTCGCCAGCCTCAGAGTCAGGATAACGGTCAAGGGGTACTTCAACTAGAGCCTCTTTCACACCGGGTGGCGGACCAAAAGGGTTGCAGCAAACACTGAAGTCAAGCACGGTATGCGGGGAGATGCCCAGACTTTCCAGTTCCTCATAATTTATGCCGCCATGGCTACAGTATGTGAGTCTATCTATGTCTGGTCTAGGTTGCAGCAAAGTATATCACCCCGGTCAGAACAGATAGTAGGCTCCAGAATATGGCTACTACAAGAACCATCTGCTGAGAGCTATCAATGGTATCCAATGAAAGTGGACTGTGATTATTACCTAATTTGTAATGCTCTGCTTTCTCTAGTTGCACTCCCAATGCACCAGCAATAGCACTCATTGGCCATCCTGCATTCGGGCTTTCCGTCTTTCCATGGTCTCGAACCATTATGTGCCAAGCGTGAGACATGTTTTTCTTGCATATCCATGAAGCTAAGACGAGTAACAAGGCGGTAATCCGTGCAGGTAAGAAGTTAGCCATATCATCCAGCCGAGCAGCAAACTTGCCCAAGTATTCGGACTCCCCGTGATAGCCTATCATAGCATCGAAGGTATTGACCACTCTGAAGGCTACAGCTCCAGGTAGACCAAAGAGCAGGAAATAGAATATAGGAGCCACGAAGCTGTCACAGATATTTTCCGCTGCTGATTCCACGGTAGCGGATATAACTTGACTGCGGTTAAGTGTGGCAGTGTTACGGCTGACTAGACATGTCAGACAGACACGTGCCTTGACCAATTCGTCTCGTGCTAGCAGTTCTCTAACTCTGTTCGCCGCCTGCCGAAGACCACGCAGGGAAAAGGTGAATTTAAGTAGAAGACCAGCCAGGAGGATATGAATTACAGGATTAGTCTCTTTCAAGTAGGCAGGCAGGAAATAGATGGGTAGGACGATTACTGCTGCTGTTATCAAGCATATACTGATGCCATAGGTTAGCTGCTTGGTATTGCTATTTTTGGGAGCCACCTTGGTTTCCCATGAAATAAGCTTGCCTAGCCAGGCCACAGGATGCCACACATTAGGCGGTTCGCCGAGAGCTGAGTCTAAGGCAAGAGCTATGAGGAGGATGAATATGAGGTCCATGGTTACTGTAACCTTCTTCGATATGGCTTACTGCCGCTTTCAGGCATAGTCAAGGTCATAGGCAAACCATTAACTGGGTGGGGATAAACAAAAACCTCAGCGCCGTAGACTTCCTTGATTGCTCGGGCATTGATTACCTCCCATGGAACTCCATGAGAGAAAACCCTGCCACTGCTCAACATTACCAATCGGTCGCAATATTGTGCTGCAAGATTGAGGTCGTGGAGTGTTGTCACCACTGTTAGCCCCCGTTTGTGGCATAGCTGACGAGCTAATACGAGTGTCTCTATCTGGTAATTGATATCCAGGTTAGCCGTAGGCTCGTCCATGAGGATTATCTTCGGTTCTTGTGCCAGAGCACGGGCAATTGTCAAACGCTGCCTCTCACCACCCGAAAGCTCGCTGATTCTGCGGTTAGCAAGTTCGATTGTCCTTGTTGCTTTCATAGCTTTCTCGACGATAAGCAGATCGCCTTCACTTTCATAGCGCAGTAGTCCGAGGTGTGGAGTACGCCCCATTAGCACCACTTCAAGCCCGGTGAATAGCTCAGGCAGGACCGGGTTTTGAGGGACAACGGCCACCAATCGAGCTAAGTCTTGCCGAGTCATATCAGCTACATCCTTACCATCAAGGAAGATTCGTCCTGAACTTGGCGATAGCAGCCGGGTTATACCGCGAATCAAGGTAGTTTTGCCTGACCCATTAGGACCAATGATACCGAGCATTTCACCTGGTCTGGCTTCGATGCTGATATCTCGCAGTACTGTTCGTTTGCCATAGCCCAAGCTGATTCTATCCAAACGCAAGTTGAACATCTAAAATATTACCCTCTTCCGTTGTCGCAAAAGGTAAAGAAAGAAAGGAGCTCCTAGGAAGGCGGTAATAGCACCTACCGGGATTTCGGTGGGTGCTAGCACGGTACGAGCGGTGGTGTCAGCCAGAATGAGGAATATAGCGCCAGCAAAGGTAACTAATGGTAGCAGAAATCGATGGTCAGGACCCCAGATTAGCCGTATCGCATGTGGGACGATAATTCCGACAAAACCGATGATGCCACAGAAAGAAACAGCGGCTGCGGTTATTAGAGTGGCAGCCCCGAGCAAAATCAACTTTACTTGTTCGACATTGATTCCTAACTGCTGTGCCTGCTCTTCGTCGAGTTGCATCACATTCAGTGGTCGGGCATGCAAACAGATAACCACAGTGCCGATAAGTATATATGGCAACACCGTTACCACGTGTCGCCAGCTAGTGACGGAGAATGTGCCTAGAAGCCACGATATAATCCCGTGCAGTCTGTCGCCTGAGGCGAACATTAAATATGAAGTGATAGCTGCCAGAAAGGCACCAACAGCTACACCGGCCAGAATGAGAGTCGTCATAGGCAGGGTTTTGCCTACCCTAGCTATAGAGTAAACGACGGTTACCGATAAAACAGCACCGCTAAATGCGAACAGCGGAATACTGGTAGCTTGCCATGATACCGGCAACAGGAATCCTATGACAGCTCCTAGCCCCGCACCTTGAGCAACACCAATCAGATAGGGGTCAGCTAATGGGTTACGGAACAGTCCCTGATACGTGGCTCCTGCTACAGCCAAAGCAGCACCTACTAGTCCAGCCAGGAGTAATCGAGGCAGGCGGATATCAAAGATTATAGTTTCTATGCAGCTTGTCCATGTTTGTTCCATTTCAACAAAAGGCAGCCTAGCTAACACAGCCCCATAAACGGTGCTGAAAGGTATATGGACACTACCCACAATGAGAGTTGCCAGTATGACCATACTTAGCAGTAGCGATAACGCAACGATGGCGTAAACTCGACCACGCCATTTTACAGGGTAGAAAGTAGTATTTTCGGGCGTTGATGTGTTCTTGAGTGCCTCTAGAGCCATGTTCGCATATTATTTAGCGATTTACATTCTGTGTGCAACTCGGCTATTTTCTGTCACACTACTTCGATTCATGTAAGGTCTTAAATCGATGACGATGCTATTCGTTTCATAATCAGTGTGGTTAGTGTTCTCTCCTGGAGTATGAAATGATAACATCTTCGTATGGTTCGAACTAGAAAACCGGCCATTTAACTAAGCTCCTGCATCAACTCTTTCTCTAAAGTCATCAACTATGCGACTCCGTGGCTGGAAATGGAAAAGGACAATGAGGTGAAGAAAAGCAATCCTAATGCCATCACTGTAACTAAGGGAATTCAATTTCCTAAACCCTTTTCGTGTCTAGCTCTTTTTTCCTGGAAAATAAAAATTCCCCTGCTCCATAAAGCAAGGGGACTACTACTTATTAAGTAACGAATCCCGCCCCCTTACTCCGCGGAGGCAGCTGTGTTACTGAGGCAGATGTTCTGACTGTCACAGCAGGCGGGACTGTGCTGGAATTCCACCAGCTTGCATATCAATTAAGCCCTCGGTCACCCTCAGGCACCTCAGGAACCTATTCAATTTAGGCTAAAGAATAACTCGAAATGAACTGGAAGTCAACAGCAGTGGATGCATTTATCTTGCATTGGAAATAGGCCAGGATTATAATCTAGTCCAAAGGTCAGCAGGTGAACCAGAAGAGACCTCTTGAAAAGGCTATTGCTGCAATCCTAGTGGCCCTGTTCTTCGGAGTTGCACTTTTTCTTAGAATTGCTCTCCCCTATGACCAGGTCTTTGCCGGCGAGTGGATAAAATTTACCGGTGTTGATGCCTATTATTATATGCGCATAGTGGACAATCTGGTTGCCAACTTTCCTCACCTGTTCTCCTTTGACCCCTATATGCTCTGGCCCAGTGGTACAGTGATTGATATTCGTCCTTTTTTTGCCTACTTTCTTGCCAGTGTGATTTGGCTTGTTGGACTGGGAGCACCAACTCAGCAGACCATCGATGTGGTAGCAGTCTACTTCCCAGCCGTGTTGGGTGCGTTAACTGTTGTGCCAGTTTATTTCATCGGCAAGGCACTGTTTAACCGCTGGGTAGGCGTGATAGCCGCCGGCTTGGTTGCTGTTCTTCCTGGAGAATTCCTGGGCAGGTCGATACTGGGCTTTACCGACAGCCATATTGTTGAAGTGTTTCTCAGCACAGTGACAATGCTGCTCTTTCTTCTGGCAGTGAAGAATGCCAAAGAAAACAGAGAGAATCTCGCTGATTTCGGCAACTGGAACTGGGCAGCAATAGCCAAGGCATTCACCTACAGTCTCTTGGCAGGGGTCTTCTTAGGCATTTACTTTCTCGCCTGGCAAGGTGCGTTGCTATTCGTCTTTATCATTTTCGCTAGTGTCGTAGCGCTGTTCATAGCTGACCATTTGAGGGGAAATTCTACTATTTACCTTTGTGTAGTTACTACACCTCTCTTCGGCATTTCGCTACTGGTGTTTCTACCTGTTTTGCAAGATAAGTTGACCTTGATTGCCTCGTTTATGGCTATATTGGTTCCCATCGCCTTGGCGGCGGTTTCATATTTCCTGACACAGCGCGGCATGAAACCAGCTTACTACCTGGCAGCTACCTTGGGATTAGGGCTAGTCGGGATTGCAGTTGTCTGTGTTATCAATCCGCAACTATTACGTATTATGGTGGGCAGCTTTGGCATTTTCACCTGGCCTACTACGACGACCATCTTGGAAATGCAGCCGCTGCTTCTCTCCGCTGGCGATTTCACCCTGTCAATTGCTTGGGGCAATTTTACAACAGGGTTCTTTTTGAGTCTGCTCGCCTTGGCTTTTGTTAGTTATTCCGTCATCAGGCGCGATGAGCCAAGCAAAGGAGCATTTGTCATCTGGAGCCTGATAATGCTGGCCGCCGCTTTGTCCATGCGCCGCTTCTGCTACTATTTCGCTGTTAATGTTGCCTTACTCACCGCATATATCTCTTGGCTGATACTCGAGTTCAGCGGTTTTGGAAAGCTACAGACGCATGCCTTCTCTGAGTCTAAGATAACCAAGCTGCCGAAAAAGCGTACCAAGCTCAAATCGCGGTCTGGAGCAAGCGCTGTGAACATGACATTGGGAATGATTGTTATTATCATCCTTGTATTCTATCCCAATATTGGTCCCCTACCAGGGGGCGCTAAGCCTGCGATTGATGTTGCCACTCACCCGCAGTTTGCCCCCAGCGATGCCTGGTGTGAATCCCTTTCTTGGCTGCGTGACAACACACCCGAACCATTTGGCAGCCCAGATTCCTACTATGAGCTTTATGAACCACCTCCACTAGGTGAAAGATATGACTATCCACAAACTGCTTACGGGGTTACGGCATGGTGGGACTACGGGTACTGGTTAATCCGCATTGGTCGGCGGATTCCAACGTCCACCCCTGGAACCAGCCATAGAGGTGAAGCTTACATTTTCGCTGCTCAGGACGAGGCTGCAGCTAACAAGGTTTTGTCACATAGGTGGGGTTCTAAATATGTAATCGTGGATTATGCTACAGCGATGCCGCTAGGTGGTAAATTTCATGCCGTAGCTAAGCTTAGCGGCAATAGCTTGGACAGGTTTTTCGACGTCTATTATCAGCCGCGAGGTGCTAGGGCGTATCCAGTCCCGGTGTATTACCCCGAATACTACCGTACTCTGCTTGTCAGGTTATACAATTTCGATGGCAAACAGGTCGCCCCCCGCAGGTGCACGGTAATTTCCTTTGTTGACAGAACAACCCGAGAAGGTAAGCACTACAAGGAAATTGCCGAAGTGAAGTCTTTTTCCACTTACTATGAGGCTCAAGCTTATATTGCCAGTCAGGATTCAGCTAACTACCGGATAGTCGGCTTCAACCCGTTCGTGAGTCCGGTACCGTTGGAAGCCTTGGAGCACTATAGGCTGGTTTATAGCTCTGAAAGTTCCATGGCGTTGCCTGATGGCAGTCTGATTCCAGAGGTTAAGATTTTCGAACACGTTGAATAACTGACACTTAGCTTAAATTTCCTATCAGCGCCTCGCAAAAACATTTTTATTCTTCAGTTGCCGATTAGCTCCTTTTTACAGTATAGAAGACGTCCTGGGGTGGACCTGTTTCATAGTCAATATCAACTGCTAGCAAAGCATTCTCCTTTAAGTCGGCTTGACAAAGCTTGGTGATTGCTCTATTTTATGGACACGGGAACGTGAGTGGAGATGGCTGAGACGGTTTCAGACACACAACTTGGCATTAGAGACCTGCCGTTAGACTTAAGTTTCCAAGACTTGGTTGATAGCTTAGAGGACGATTTTTTTGTTATAAATAGGGAATACCGTGTACAGCTTGTCAACTCTGCTCTGGTGCATAAGCTAGACAAAGATGCAGATGTTCCTCTAGGCAAGCTGTGCTACGAGATATTTGAGAACCGGAGCAGTCCTTGCAATGCACCTTTATGGTTATGTCCGCTGGAAAAGGTATTGCAGGGCGGCAGACCGTGCGTAATTGTTCATGCGAAACGCGCTCCGAGTTCAGATGCCAGCCACAGTAAGTATGTCAGAATTAGCATGTATCCGTTGAGGGACAACCATGGCAATATTAATGCAGTGGCTGAACTAAGACGAGACGTTACTGTAGAAAGAGACCTGGAGCATCAGATTGTAAGGCGACATCACCATCTGCAGGCTCTAAGTCGGATTTCAAGCGCGACTAGTGGCTTGCGCAATCTAGATGGCATGCTAAATGTATGTTTGGATATTGCTCTGGAGGCTGTCAATGGTGAAATAGGTGGAATACTGCTTCTTGATGAGAAAGAACGAATGCTGAGATACCGTGTGTACCGTGGTCTATCCACAAGATATGCTCAGGAGATGCGCATGCCTGTGGGGAAGGGCATAGCAGGTACGGTAGCCAAGACCGGAGAGCCCATTCTATTAGAGGACATCTCCAGAGACCCCCGTGCTGCCCGTCGCGATTTGGTTAGCACCGAAGGTCTGAAAGGATTCACCAGCATTCCGTTGAAAGCGAAGGACAAGGTAGTAGGGGTGTTGAACATTGCCAGCCATATGCCCAGTCAGTTTAGTGAGGATGACCTGTACCTTTTGAACTCAATGGGCTGTCAGATTGGAGCTGCAATCGAACAGGCGAAACTTTATGAAAGGCTGTCAAACGCGGCTAAAAGATACCAAATTCTACTTCAACATGCTCTAACTGCACAAGAAGATGAGCGGAAGAGGATAGCCCGGGAGTTACATGATGAAACCAGTCAGGCTATTACTAGCCTGACACTCAGCCTGCAAGCGGCAATAGGAATGGCAGAAACGAAAGGCATTATTGATGCCGATGTCTTAAAGCGTCTTAGGATGATACATTCCTACATGGTTCGTGTGGGCAATGACATAGTCAAGCTTATGAAGGAGCTTCGTCCCACATTGCTAGATGAATTGGGAATGCCAGCAGCAATTCATCGCTATGCTAAGGATACTCTTCAACCTCAGGGAATTAATGTCTCTGCCGAATTTCAGGGCACAGATCGACGTTTCTCTCCAGAAATCGAGGTGACGCTATTCCGTGTTGCTCAAGGGATAATAGGCAATATTATGAAGCATTCAAATGCAAAAAATGCCTCAATCAGTTTAAATTGTGACACCAGTAGATGTGTGTTACGGATAGAGGACGACGGCAGAGGCTTTGATGTCAGCAAGCTTACAAAAGTAGACCCTAGTGGTCGCGGAGCAGGTCTATTTACCATAAAAGAAAGAGTGAGGTTGGTAGGAGGCAATTGCAGAGTTGAATCACGTCCCGGACAGGGAACAAGGGTTACTGTGAATATTCCGCTTCCGGCAAATACAGGAGATGAAAAAGATAAAGGTGCTGATAGTTGATGACCATACTCTTGTGCGCGATGGAATCAGAGCTCTGTTAGAGCTCGTTGCAGACATAGAAGTGGTCGGAGAGGCAACACATGGTAAGGAGGCACTAGAAAGAGTAGAACAACTGGCACCAGATGTAGTGCTTATGGACCTGGCAATGCCTGTTATGGGTGGGCTGGAGGCAACGCGTAGAATACGCAAGTACTTTCCAGACACCAAGGTGCTGGCGCTCACGCAATATGACGATAATGATTACGTAATTCCTGTCATTGAAGCAGGTGCCAGTGGCTTTGTTACCAAGATGGCTGCATTTTCGGAGCTTGCTTTAGCAATTCAGACTGTGTATAGAGGTGAATCGTTTCTGTCACCATCGGCAGCAACAGCTCTAGTCCAAGAATATCGACTGAAAAGAAGTGCCCAGGGTGAAAAGGATCCCTATCACCAGTTGACCGACAGAGAGAGAGAAGTACTGAAGCTGGTGGCTGAGGGGCATACCGCCCGAGAGATAGCCGATATGCTGGTAGTCAGCCCCAAGACGGTAGAATGGTATAAGACCAGCTTAATGAATAAACTAGACCTTCATAATAAAACTGACCTCATCAAGTTCGCCATACGCAAGGGAATTATAGCCCCGTAGCAGTTCTGGAAACCTCCCAGTCCTACTCTCCTGATATATCCTGTGCCCAGGTATTTTCCTGGGCAGAATCAAAGGTTATTTCCAGTAATAATCCTAGAAATCCAGCTATCCTTTCCCAGGGTATTTCCTATTGCCAATTCTCATAAGAGCTGGGTACTATCCTTTATTAGAAGCTTCACAGGAGTGACGCATGTGTCCAGCCCTAGCAGATAATAACTACCGAACCAGCAGGACGGAGAGACCTCTTTCTGACCGCAGTCTAATACCCCCTTGTCAAGCTGCCTGTCCCCTGCGTATGGAAATAAGAGAATACGTTGACTTGGTTGCCCAGGGGAGGATTATGGAGGCATTACAGGTCATAAGAGAAGGTAACCCGTTTTCGTCTATCTGTGCATATGTTTGCACTCATCCCTGCGAGGAAGCTTGCAGGCGCAATCAGGTTGATAAGCCTATTGCTATTCGTTCCTTAAAAAGATTCGCAGTGGAGTTCGGTGGCGACAGAATGGTGTATGCTACGGCCGAAACCACCCATAGCGAAAAGGTGGCTGTAGTAGGTTCAGGACCAGCGGGAATGGCTTGTGCTTATTATCTTAGGAAACTGGGGTATCCCGTCACTATCTTTGAGGCTCACTCGCATATTGGTGGCATGCTTCGCGTAGGAATCCCGCAGTATCGTCTCCCCCGCGATGTGCTAGATGCGGAGGAGCAAAGACTGACCCAAATGGGGGTTGAAATCAGAACAAATACCCGGGTGGTCTCATTGGACTTGCTATTCGAGATGGGGTACAAGGCTGCCTTTGTAACCATTGGTGCCCACCAAAGCCTGAGGATGGGAATAGAAGGCGAGGACAATCCCGGAGTACTGGACGGAGCAACTTTTCTGCGCGAGGTAAATCTTGGTCTCAAGCCCTCTCTCGGGGAAAAAGTGGCTGTTGTGGGTGGGGGAAACGTGGCAATCGATGCTGCTCGTACAGCTCTCCGCTTGGGCGCAAGTAAGGTAAGCATCTTGTACCGCCGCAGCCGAACAGAAATGCCAGCAGACCCTTTAGAAGTAGAGCAAGCCTTGGAAGAGGGGGTGGAGATTATCTTTTTGGTGGCGCCGGTGAAAATAACGAGGAAGCGAGACGGGAAGCTGGTGGTAACCTGTGTGCGGATGAAGCTTGGCGAACCGGATGCCAGCGGCAGACGGCAACCGATACCAATCAAAGGCAGCGAATTTCAATGGCAGGTGGATGTTTTAATTACCGCGATTGGACAGGCACCTGAGACTCCCGGTGACTTCCGCCTCCGAACAGGCAGGGGGAGTACCATTCAGGTTGACCCTGTGACGCTTACAACAAACAGACCCGGTGTCTTTGCCGGTGGGGATGCTGTTACGGGTCCAGCCACTGTAACCGAAGCTTTAGCAGCCGGCAAGCTGGCAGCTTCTCGCATTGATGACTACCTTCAGCACAGGTATCCGCAAGTCGGTAAACAAGCCAGAGAGACTCTCAGTGGCGACTTGCTTCCTGAAACAATAGAGATGATAAGGAAAGTCAGCCGGCTCGAGCCTCCGATTCTGCCACCAGAGACTAGGGCAGGAGATTTCAAGCCAGTAGAGCTTGTGTATGATTGGATAGCGGCAATAAGTGAAGCAAGGAGATGCCTCAGATGTGGCATGGGCGCTGAAATTTTGTCTCAGGAAAGATGTGCCACTTGCCTGACATGTCTCAGAGTATGCCCATATCATGTCCCTCACTTGGATGCTTCTGGCACGATTGAGATACCAGCAAGCCAGTGTCTGGCTTGTGGGATATGTGTTGCGGAATGTCCAGCCAAGGTAGTGATTCTGCGGAAACCTTATGACCGAAGACACATAGATAGTGAATTACATCACATTCTGAAATCAGCCGTAGAATCTAAAGCTAAGCCATTCGTGGTGGGTTTCTGCTGTCAGTACGGACTTTTCGGCACCGGAGCCCTGGCGACTTTATGGAGGGAATCTAAGGCTGGTGTCTGGATTGTGCCTGTACTGTGTGCGGCAAGGGTCGAATCAGAGCATATGCTACATGCCTTTGAGATGGGTGCAGAGGGGGTATTCATAGCTGGATGCGGCGAACAGTGTGCTAGGGAAAATACCGCTTCTTGGGTGCAGCAACGTGTGGAAAAGGTTCGAAAGACGTTGCTACAGATTGGTCTCGAACCTGAACGTGTGTGTGCCTTCATTCCAGGTTCAGCAGACGAAGAACTTGGCACAAAGCTTGACCTGTTCATCGAGCAGATTGGTGAATTGTATCTAGCTTCGACGATAATGCAGGAGGTGAAGAGTTGATAGTAGCCGAGCAGAAACCTTTAGAAGAAATAAGGAGGATGGTCTCTCCTTATCAGAGAATATTAATCTTGGGCTGCGGTACTTGTATGACAGTTTGTGATGCCGGGGGTGAGCGTGAAGTTTCATACCTGCACAGTGCGCTACGGCTGGCACAGACGAAAAGCGGGGATGAAAGCCATTCTTTTTTGGAATATACCCTAAAACGGCAGTGTGATCCTGAATTCATCGACCTCATTGCTGATAGGGTCGGTGAAGTCGATACCATTCTGTCACTGGGCTGTGGTATCGGAGTACAGGCTATTGCTGAACGTTTTCCTGATACTCCTGTTTTGCCTGGTGTCAATACTTCTTTCATGGGCATGGCTAAGGAGTGGGGAG
>DTZC01000279.1 GCA_012961565.1 Dehalococcoidia bacterium | reverse complement strand
GCTACAGGCAAAAATAAGGGCTGGCTAAAGCCTTACAGCTACATTAGTAAACATCCTCGTCATGGCTGTGAGTGTGGCAAATCATAACATTTTCGTTCAAATCAACACTAATCGCCGGGCTTCAGTCCACCAGGTTAAATTTGCGGATGTAGCCCCGAGACTTCAGCTTCGGGAGCCTGCCCCCGAAGGCTGGGGGTTATACGTCATAAGATGACCGAGGAGCGGGCTAAGTGCGTAATTGCTCCTGGCCACGGAGCGTCAGGACTCGGTGTAGAAAGGTGGGATCAATGGTGAGAACTGGGTCACCGGTTGAGCCCTGAAACATATCTTCTGGAAACGGCAGGTCTGTGCCACTAACGCCGGCGTGCCTCATAAGTCTGCTGCAGCAGCAGGGCGTCCTCCTCAAGATTGGGGCTTTCGCTGATGACCAGCCCTTTCACCCGACAGTCGTACAGGGCATGGACAAACTCGATGTAGTTGAAGTCTGAATCCCTCAGGTTGAGGTGCTTTGTTTCACCGCTTTTCCCGTAGGCTATACCCGAGACGTGGATGTGCATATTGCCCAGTGCTTGCCTGCCTAACTTATTCTCTACCTGCTTGAGAATGTAGACAAATTCATCATAGGAGTTGAATTTTCCGCTGCGGGCATGCCAGTGGGCGAAGTCTATGCACGGAGCCACTCCCTCCACTTCAGCACTCAATTCCAGCACCTCTTCTAGTGTGCCGAACTGGGTGGTCTTACCGGTGACCTCCGGTCTTATCCAGACTTGATTGCCCTCGGCTCTCAACTGTCCGGCTATCAGTTCCAGTTGCCTTTTGACCGTGTCATAGACCTGGCGGGAAGGCTGTCCCATATAGAAGGCAGCGTGGAAGACGATGCTGGAGGCACCACACAGGGCGGCGATGCGGGCAGTCTGGAAGACTCTTTGTCGGCTGGCCTCCAGCTTTTCTGGCTCCGAAGCATTCAGATTTATGAAGTAGGGACCATGTGCCGTAAGTGCTATCTTCCTGGCATGGGCTGCTTCAGCCACCTTGAGAGCTGTCTCCCGGCCCATCTTGACTCCCTGGACGAACTCCAGTTCCATGCAGCCCAGTCCTAGTTCAGCTACGCGTTCGATGCCGCCGACGGTGGACTTTTCCCGGGCGCTCAAAGGAACTCCTGCAGGACCAAAAAGCAGTTTTTCCACGCTTGAACCTCAGGTCATGTTTAATCAAATTATACTGCGAAATAGTTGATAAGGCTACGGCGTCAGAGCTACTCACCAGTGCAATTCTGAGGCTTCAAGCCGGAACCAAATCACAGACACAGCTCCACTTTTTCAACCGCCACGTGCAGCCCCGGGGCTTTAGCCCCGGGAGCCTGACCCTAAAGGGTTAGGACTACATGTGAGAATAGGACTGCGGCTCAGGCACTGCTCGGCACAACGTGGTCCCTCAAATCACCTGTGCTATTCAGCCTTGCCCGAACTGCTGTACTTAATTGCGGTGATTCAGGGGAAGGGTATCCTGTGCTTCACCCCAGCCACCTTGGCTGCCTCGGCTCTCAGTTTCTCCAGCAGCGAAGCCAACTGCTCGCACTCCTCTTCCGACAGAGCAGACATTATCCTGCGGATGGTGCCCCTTTTCAAAGATTGTTTGTAGACTTTCTGCCCCCTGTCTGTCAGGGTGATTCTTACCAGGTTCCTCCTGGGCAGGTCCTTGGTCCTCTTTATCAGCCCTGCCCTTTCCATCCTGTCCAGGATGCCGGTGACTGAACTCGGTTTGCGGAGTATCCACCGTGATATCTCGGCTGGCGTGGTCTCATTGCCGACCTGGGTGGTAACGAAAAGCACCCCTGCTTGCATTGCAGTTGTGCCGTACTGGCTCAACTCCTGGTCTCTGGCATTGAGTATCAGGGTTGCTACCTGATCCAGCAGCACCCACAGCTCGTAGTCTCTGTTTCTAGGGGTAGCTTCTGGCATGTTTCCTCCTTAAGACCGTCTTATCTCTTCGGCTCACCGCCATCGCCTTACCCCGGCCGTCCCTCGATAGGTCTCCAGCTTCTAGCAGAATAGCTGCATCGTACCATAACAATCAAAAAAAGTAAAACAAACTGCTTTTTCAAAAGTTTCCCAAAATTTTTGCCCAAAACCTATTGACAATCTCCAGAAAGGTGCCATTATAGTGGCAGGCGAATGTTCACATCATAATAGCTTACCGCGATACTCCCATAGCCATGGTTTCCCTTGTTATCAGTCGCAGCAAACTGAAGGAGGCAAGAAATGGCTAAACTAAAAGTATGGAAGTTTTTCTCGGTGTGGATAGTGCTGGTGC
>DTZC01000278.1 GCA_012961565.1 Dehalococcoidia bacterium | reverse complement strand
GGAACTCGACCCTGAAGGGTCGAGGCTGCATCGGTGGATTAATATGCACCAAGAACGGATTGTTGCTAAACAGTCTCCCATGACCTCGATTGCTTTATACTTCAACATCGTCTACAATTAGCAACGGCTTGGGTGCGGTTGTGCCAGACGTACTACATCGGAGGCAAACAGGTAGATGATTAACGATGGCTTTGATAAGTTCAAAGGCTCGCACGACTACGTTACATCCGAGGCTCTGAGAAATGCTGTAAATGTAGCTATCGCCCTGGAAAGACCCTTATTAGTCAGGGGTGAACCGGGGACGGGCAAAACGTTGCTGGCTCATAGTATCGCCAAGGGTCTGGATAAGAAGCTGATTATCTGGAACATAAAGTCAACCACCAAAGCTCAGGAAGGTCTGTATGTTTATGATACAGTTCAAAGGCTCAACGATGCTCGCTTTGGAGACAGGGATATTTCAGATATCAGGCAGTACATAAAACTGGGGAAACTGGGACAGGCGTTTGTCTCTGAGGAACAAGTTGTGCTCCTTATTGATGAGGTGGACAAAGCTGACCTGGAATTTCCTAATGACCTGCTAAACGAACTGGATGAGATGAGCTTCTATATACCAGAAACCAACGAGACCATTGTAGCCAACCACCGACCTATAGTCATCATAACCAGTAATGCTGAAAAGGAACTGCCCGACGCTTTCTTACGCCGCTGTATATTTCACTACATCGAGTTTCCTGACCCACCGCTCATGGAAGAGATAGTGAGAGTCCATTTTCCCGACATCAGGGACAGGCTGCTCCATCAGGCTTTGACCACATTCTATTCGCTACGCAGAATCGATGAATTCCGCAAAAAGCCATCAACAGGTGAATTGATTGACTGGATTCGCGTCCTCATCGCTAGCGGTACCCCGGATGATGTTATACCCACCGAGATTCCTTTCGCCGGCACACTACTAAAGAAAGAAACAGACTATGCCTACTTCATGAATACCTATATGAAGAGGAAGCAAGCCGCAAGGACATTGGACAGCTTTGATGCGCCACGCTAGCGCGGAACAGTGAGGAAATTCATGTTCACCAGCTTCTTTTACACTTTAAGGGAACGAAGGGTTCCTGTCTCCATTACAGAATGGATGACCCTTATGAAAGCCTTGTCCAGCGGATACATTTCCAGCCTCACCGACTTCTACTACACCGCTCGAGCCATACTAGTGAAGAGCGAAGCCTACTTTGACCAGTATGACATCGCTTTTCAGGAGTATTTCAAGGGTGTCGAAGCTCCTCCTGAGATTTCAGAGCAAATCTTGAGCTGGTTAAAGGACCCCTTTAACCAGCTCCTCCTGACCCACGGAGAAAACCCGCTTTTCGATGCTATGGAGTTTGAGGAGTTGCTTAAGGAGTTCGAGAAGAGACTCCGGGAACAAACAGAACGGCATGACAGAGGTGACTACTGGATTGGTAGAGGTGGCACCTCACCCTTCGGGCATTCAGGGCAATCTGCAGCCGGCTTCAGACTCGGTGGAGGAGGTGGTGGTAGAAGTGCCATTCAAATTGCCGAGCAGAGACAATTCCGCAACTATCGCCACGACCTGACATTAGATATTCGACAGATTGAAGTAGCCTTGAAGGGGCTGCGGCAATTCAACCGTGTTGGACCTGAAGACGAACTCGACCTGGATAAGACAATCGACGCTACCGCTAGAAATGCTGGTGACATCGAGTTGGTCTGGAGGAGAAGCCGAAAGAACAAGGTAAAGCTGCTCCTGCTTATGGATGTCGGTGGCTCCATGGACCCTTTTGCCCACCTGTGCAGTCTGCTCTTCTCAGCAGCCCATCGCAGCACCCACTTCAAGGACTTCCAGTACTATTACTTCCACAATTGCATTTATGATTGGGTCTACAGAGACATAGAGCGCCGTGACGCTGTCAGCATTGACCACCTACTGCACATCCTGGAGCCAGACTACAAGGTGATACTGGTAGGAGATGCCTGGATGGCACCGTCAGAACTGAATAATGTCTATGGCGCCATATACTACTATGAGCGAAACCATAAGCCGGGAATAGTCCGGCTCAAGCAGATCGCTGACCACTTCACCCATTGTGTCTGGCTAAACCCAGAATCTCAAGCCTACTGGAATGAGCCTACCGTGGCTATGATACGCAAAATCTTCCCCATGTTTGAACTTACTATTGAAGGGCTGCAGCAAGCCATCAAAAAGCTTATCGTCAAGCGCTGACAGCCAAGACCAGCCAGCACCTATACAACCCGCCACCTGCGAAGTGCGACAGTTTCTGGTGGCATTCTTTACCCCGTTTCTTTGAGGAAGGCGAGAGCGAGTAGTTTCTCAAACAGGTATAATTTCTAACTCAGCTTCTTGTCTTGAAGTTGAAGTTCTTTGTTACTGCGTCACAGCGGCAGCACTAATTTTCTATACAACCTATGCGCGCGGGAACTGCCAGGGCAGCATAGACAACTGAGCAGCTTAACGCTATAATCAGCCCGTGTTCCAGCAGCCTAAGGTTCTGATTACCCGAGATCAAATCAGGCGGGAGATAGCCAGACTTGCTGCTGAAATCAGCCGGGATTATCGGGGCAAACAACCCCTGCTTATCGGTATACTTAAGGGTTCGTTCGTCTTTATGGCAGACCTCATTCGCCAGCTCCAACTGCCACTAGAGGTGGACTTTGTCAAACTCTCCAGCTACGGTAGCGGTATGGAAACCTCGGGTAAGGTGAGGGTAGTCCAGGGTTTGAAAACTCTGGTAAAGGGTAGAGATGTATTAGTAGTCGAGGATATTATCGATACCGGACTCACCATTTCCTTCCTGATGGACTACTTGCGAAGGAAAAAACCGGCATCCTTGAAGTTGTGCGCTCTGACTGATAAGCCTTCGAGACACCGAACAGCAGTGAATATAGACTACCTCGGCTTCACCGTGCCTGACAAGTTCATCGTCGGCTACGGGATTGACTGGAATGAAAAATTCCGCCATCTTCCAGATATATGCTTTATAGACTAGAGACCGGACACCTTAATGCTGGGTTTTGTTGTCGCTACAAAGTGCCCCTGAGGGGCACAAAATATAGTATTCGTTCAGGGGAGAAAATTTGAGC
>DTZC01000277.1 GCA_012961565.1 Dehalococcoidia bacterium | reverse complement strand
TGATGCACCTGTGGCTATAATGACTACATCGGGTTTTTCCTTTTCAACAGTAACGGCGTCAACTTGCTGCTCAAGCTTGACCTTAATGCCCAGCCTTTCCATTTGTGTTGACAGGTATTTGACCAGGTTAGCCAGCTCCTCTTTATAAGGTGGCAAAATGGCTGTCAGCAGTTGACCGCCTAGCCGGCTTTTGTTGTCGAAGAGGGTAATGTGATGTCCTCTCAAAGCAGCAACTCGGGCTGCTTCCATACCAGCAGGGCCACCACCAATGATGCAAACCCTTCTGGGCTTGCTTGCAGGCCTGATGTGGTATTCGGTCTCTTTCCCAGCCCTGGGGTTGACGGCACAGGTGATGCTTCGCTGCTCGATGACACTGTCGAAGCAGGTACAGCAGGCGGTACAGGGGCGTATTCCGTCGGTGCGTCCTTCTTTAGCCTTCTTGGGCCATTCCGGGTCAGCAATAAGCGCCCGGGCAATATATACCAAATCGCTCTTGCCTTCTGCCAGAATTTGCTCGGCAAGATAAGGGTCTGGGATTCTAGTACCGCCGATTACCGGGATATTGACTACCTCCTTGATTCCTTCTGCCAGATAGACCCAGTTAGCTCGTGGAACGGACATCTGGATAAAAGGCACTGGTGATTCATGCCACCCCGTGGAAACATTGATAGCATGTATGCCAGCTCTCTCTATCAGCGAGCCGACTATCTTGGTATCATCCAACGTATTGCCACCCTCCATAAAGTCAGCCCCTGATACGCGACATAGAAGCGGATACTCATTCCCCACCCTTTGTTTTACGCTTTCAATGCATTCGAGAAGGAAACGAGTTCGGTTCTCTATGCTGCCACCATAGCCGTCAGTCCGCTTGTTTGTATGGGCGGAGAGAAAGTGGCTTATGAGGCCGGTCCCTGCGAGTGCATTAAGCTCGACGGCATCGAATTCGGCATCTTTGGCTCGGGATGCTGCTGTACTGTAAGCCTCGACAACCATTTTGATTTCCTCGGCTGTCAGGGGTCTGGGTCTTGGTGCATTCGGATGCCTGTCAACAGTGATATCTGAGGGCCCTACCAACTCCAGGTTACCATCTTTTCGAGGCAGGACTCCCAGGGCAGAAATCTGTATAGCAGTCTTTACGCCGTATTTGTGCATAAGCTCAGTAAACTGGCGCAGACCGGGAATAAAATCGTCCTTATATATCCCTATGCCACCTGGGAAGAAAGGTCCGGGTGATATGGCGGTAGCCAAGCCGATAACGATGAGCCCCACACCACCCCGTGCTCGTTCGGCGTAGAACTCCTTGAACTGGTGGTTACCATATCATCAGCTCCCAGTCCGACTGCCATAGCTGGCATTACTATCCTGTTGCCTAGTTCCATGTTGCCTATTTTGACAGGCTGGAATAGCTTTTGAAAACAGCTCATTCTGAAGTATTCCTCCTACGTTCTTATGGTGACCTTGCTGGGAAGAGTTTCGTTCAAGATTTCTACGGCGCTTTCCACCATCTCTTCCATAATTCGCTTGGCAGGTTTTATCTCTTTGAGCATCCCCACAATTTGCCCTGTGGGAGCACATAGAAGGTCATGCCTCTTCGCCTCTGCCAGACTGTAGATGAGGTCGATCATGAGCAATATTTGGACTGGCATGGGTAGAGGGGGCATTCCTGACTTATCAAAAGCTTCTTGTATCGGGTTTTTTAGCTGTCGAAGGGTTTTTCCAGTCCATACTCTGCTTATCCTAGTATCCTCCTCGGTGGCTTCTATCATCATTTTTCGATGTACCTCGGTGACATTAGCTTCGCTGGCGAAAAGGAAGGCTGTTCCTACCCATACACCGGCAGCGCCGAGTGCCAGAGCGGCAACGATTCCTCTGCCGTCGGCTATTCCGCCGGCAGCCAAGACAGGTGTTGGCGATACAGCATCAACCACCTGTGGAAGCAAGGCGAAGGTGCCTACCCTGCCGGTGTGACCTCCAGCCTCATGTCCTTGAGCCACGATAAAGTCAACGCCTGCTTTCTTGTGGCGCAGTGCTGCCCGCACGTTGCCAGCTAATCCCAGCACCTTCATCCCCCCTTCGTGAGCCATCGGGACAACCCAGTCTGGGATTCCCAGTCCAGAACAGTAGAGTGGGACACCTTCGTCTAGCATCACTTCTATCTGTTTCTTGGAGTGCTCCTCACTGAAGGCAAAGTCTAGCTTAGTCTCGGTGAGTGGAATTTCATACTCTGCGGATAGTTTTTCTACGAAGGTAATGTATTGTTGGGGAATAAACTTCTTTTTTAGTTCAGATAGTGACATATTAGGCGGTGGTGACATGGCAATTTCATCGGGTAGCAGCACGTCGACGCCAAACGGCTTACTGGTGAGGCGTTTAATTTCTCTGATTTCAGCACGCAGTTCCTCCAACGGGAGTCCAGTGGCACCGAGAACACCCATGCCACCAGTGCTGGACACGGCGGCAACAAGTGCTGGTTGTGCTGCATGGCCTTCACCGGCTAACCCTCCCATGCCTGCAAGAAAGATAGGATAGTCGATGCCCAGAATGTCACAAAGCTCAGTGCGGAATACTTTTGCTGCGCTCAATTTTCTCCTCCATATTTTCACATATTGAGCCTGTTTTACTGATGATTTTTGCCAGTTGCTTGCCCTCAAACCTTTTGTAGCTGGGGGTCGAAAAAATGTCTGCTTGTAAGGCAATGGTCTATGCTTGGGTAATGAGGTTGTTCAAATGTCTTCTCAGCCGTCTCAAAATGGTGCTTAGTTGTTCAGCCTCTGTTTTGTTTAGTGGTGACATTATCCTAGAGCCAACCTCTTCTCGAAAGGGGACCATTTTCCTTACCAGATTTAACCCCTTTGTAGTTATTGTGACCTTCCTGTTTCTGCGGTCCTCGCCTATACCTTCCCTTTTGACCAGCCCTTCTCTTTCGAGGGTATCAACAGCCCTGGTGACTGCATGTTTCGAGCGGAATACTCTCCTGCTTAGCTCGGTGGGAGTGGCTCTGCCGCCGAGCACTATCAGGTGATTTAGCAGAGAAAAGTTGGTTCGGTTTATCCCCACTTTACGCATCTCGATATCCACGTATCTTTCCACCATGTCAGCAGTGTGGAGAAAGGTGATAAAGTTGTCCACAGACAGGCGATTAGCTTGCTCTCTTATCTCGTGGGCTAGGTCTTCTATTTTGTCCTCGAGCTTGCGCTCCATTCCTCTCCTGTTAGCGGGTAAGCACACTATTTCTAGTACAGTAATCAGAATTTGTCTTCAAAGACCATGGAAATATGAGACTGTTTACTAATGTAGCTGTAAGGCTTTAGCCAGCCCTTATTTTTGCCTGTAGCCTTGAGGTTTTA
>DTZC01000276.1 GCA_012961565.1 Dehalococcoidia bacterium | reverse complement strand
TAAGGGCTGGCTAAAGCTTTACAGCTACATTAGTAAACAGTCTCAAAGATAGGAAAATTTGACAAAAAGGGGCAAAATGTGCTAATATTAAAAATGTCCCGAGTAGTCGAACTTTGAACCGGCAGGAAGGGTAACAGGCAGAGGTTTGATCTGCCTCAGAGCCGACCAGGGGGTCGGGTGAGCCAAAGCCTGAGGTGGAAGTGGAAGAGCCGGGAAGGGGTGAGGTTACTCGGGACCTTTGTATTTTTCGCACTAGTAGCACCTCTGAGAGGGTGTGGCGTATTCTTAAAGCTATCTTCTTCCAGCCAACGGGCTACCAAGACCATCCGTTATCACCCCGAGTCGCTTTCCTTCAGGCATTATATTCTGGTGAAGAACCTGACTACTGAACGCGGTGTCATGCCGTGCCAGATTCAGGCGTGGACGCGGTGGCACAATTGACCGTGCTGGTTTTGTGACTGCAGGCTTTTGTGATACAGTTATAGGGCTAGAAATACCGTTGAGAAATTCTCTTACGCTTATAACGCTTTACATAGTAGCCTTTGTCGGATTTGCTGGTTTCAGTTTTCTGTTTCCGGTGATACCTCTGTATGCTGCTGACCTGGGCGCCACGGTAGCGCAGGTGGGACTGATAGTGGCAACAATTTCTTATGCCACTGCCTTCCTTCTAATCCCGTTTGGCATGCTTTCCGACAAGTTCGGTCGCCACCGCCTTCTACTCGGCGGTCTAGCCATTTTCACCATGGCTCCAGTGCTTTACCCCATGGCAACCAGTCCCTTGCAGCTTATCTGGGTCAGGGCGATTCATGGTATGGCAGCAGCTGCCTTTCTGCCCGCGGCCATTGCCTTGGTGGTGGACTTAACGCCCGAAGCAAAGCGGGGTGAAGCTATAGGCTGGTATACAGCGTCGCTCCAGCTGGGTCTTATGGTGGGGCCGATAACCGGTGGCTTTCTGGCAGGTTATTTTAGTTTCGACGTCGCCTTCTATAGCTGCAGTGCTGTGTCACTGGTAGGACTGGTGTTAATTATCTCCAGGCTTGGTTCACTTGCCCAGCGACGTCAGGTTATTCCAGCCGAAGCCAGCTCGTCCTGGCGCTGGTTAGGTCACCCTTTTGTTGTCGCTATTTTGCTGGCCCCCATGTTTGTGGCTATCGGCTCGGGGACGATTGCCAGCTATATCCCGCTTTATGGAAGGGGCTTTGCTATAACTGAAGCTAGTGCCGGCTCGATTATCACTGCTATGTATGCCAGTTCGGCCCTGTTGCGAATCCCAGCGGGGAGACTCTCTGACAGGTTCGACCGAAAACCTCTACTTATCGTCGGGCTGGCTCTGAGTGCTGTAGCTGTCTCCCTTTTTTCTTTCTTTCAAGGTCTATGGGAGTTTATCCTCATAGGCATTGCCTTTGGCATTGGCATGGGGGTGGCTATGCCGGTAGGTCTGGCTATGGCCGCTGATGTCTCTTCGGCAAAGGCGAGAGGGCTGTCTATGGCTATACCGACTTGCTTCTTTCAGATCGGCTTGGCTGTGGGACCTACCGCCATGGGGTTTATCGCCCAGATAAGCGATTTTGAGACCATGTTCGTGGCTTGTGCGGCAACTCTGGCTCTGGGTCTGCTCATCTTACTGGGATTAATGCGGCACCGATAATTTGAGCCGTGAAAGGATGAGGATGAAGATAGTTCTACATATATGCTGTGCTGTCTGTGCTGCTGGTGCCGCCGACGCACTAATCAGGGAAGGACATGAAGTTGTCGGTCTATTCTACAATCCGAATATTCATCCGGTTGAGGAGTACGAGAGACGTCTAGAGGCTGCTCGCAAAGTGGCTCGGGAATTGAATTTTCCGCTTCAGGTGCCGGTCTATATTCCAGAAGAGTGGTTCAAGCGCGTAGGTCCTTTGAAGGATGAGCCTGAAGGTGGCAGGAGGTGTCAGGTGTGTTTCAGGTTACGGCTGGAGAGGGGGTACCACTACCTGATGGATTGCCAGGCGGATGCCTTTACCACCACTTTAACAGTGAGTCCTCATAAGTCTGCGCTGCTGATCAACGAGATAGGACAGCAGGTCGGCGGTGGAAAATACTTGATTAGAGACTTCAAGAAAAAGGATGGTTTTAACAGGGCTGTGCAGCTAGCCAGGCAGTGGCAGCTTTACCGACAGGACTATTGTGGCTGCATCTATAGCATGAGAAGGGGGGAGAGGACATGAGCAAATGGCCGACGAAAGACGAAGCCCGGAAGATACTGGACGAGTGGGTGAGCAATAGAAACTTGAAGAAGCATGCCTATGCAGTGGAGGCTGCCATCAGGGCTTATGCTTCCAAGCTAGGTGGTGACCCAGAGAAGTGGGGGGTTGTGGGGCTCCTCCACGATTTCGACTATGAGAAGTACCCCGACCTCAAAGACCACCCCTTTAAGGGGGTCGAGTATCTCAGGGAGAAGGGATATGCCACTGAATTGACTGAAGCGATACTGGCGCATGCTGAGCATACCGGTGTGAAAAGAGACACACATCTCAAGAAAGCCATTTACGCTATAGACGAACTAACAGGGTTAATTGTAGCGGTTGCCCTAACGAGACCATCGAAAAAAATAGCCGATGTCACCATTGAATCGGTAACCCAGATTCTGGCGGTCTTCTTCCTATCTGCAGAAATATTATAGATTTTGCAATCATAACCCTC
>DTZC01000275.1 GCA_012961565.1 Dehalococcoidia bacterium | reverse complement strand
TCTCTATGAATCTTCGGGCTTGAGCGCTGAACCCCTCCACCCTGACCAGATAAGAGGGCGTCACTATCCTGGGTCTGACAGCGATTACCCTCCCTTCTCTAACCACATTGACCCACTCGGTCAGTTGTGTGACTAGGTAATAGTATATGTTGGTGGTACCGAAGGTCGCCAGACTCTGTGCTGGTGCTCTTACCACCTCAGTGTGCTCTATAGCATGTTGGATTTTTTCATCGGCTTCCATAGCAATCTAACCCATATTGCCAATCAACCCCGGCTTAAGCAAGACAAAAGCTTTCCTCGGCGCTATAGGAACAGCTTAACCGCTTGAAAGTTACGTCGGACATTTTGTCTGCCTTCGATAATACTACCATATTCGGTGCTATGCCCCGGAACCAGATATTCTGTGTCAAGCTGTGACAGCCTGTCAATACTTTTCTTAAGCAATGAGATACTGCCGCTGGGGAAATCCGTCCTGCCGATGCTGCCAAAAAAGACCACGTCCCCGGTTATCAGAACCTTGTTTTCCCGCCAGTAGAGGCAAATGGAGCCCGGAGAATGCCCTGGCGTGAGGAAAACATCCAGTTCCACCCGGTTCTTCGTGCCTAAATTCAGGTTTCCTTCTCTAAGATAAAACAGAGGCGTGAATTGCGGCGCTTTCATGTTGAACATGGAGTACAGCTTCTTACCCAGAGTATTACGAAACTCGTCCTCCTCTTGGGACAAAGTGACCCAGGCTCCGCTTCTTTCAATCACCAGCTCGTTCGCCTGGCAGTGGTCAGGGTGGCTATGGGTATTGATTATCAAGCCTATGTCATCGACTCTGAAACCGTCCCCTTCTATAGCTTTTACTAGACAGTCAAAGCAGGGTTCGCCCAGTTCGTTGATGATGTGCCCGGGGTCAACGATGACATGAGGTCGCTCACCGCGTAATACATTGGTGAAAAGGCAACTGTTACAATTATTGCCCCTTCCTTGCCAGACATAGCAGTAAAAATCCTCAGCGAGCTGTATAGACCTGAAATATTCTGATGACTGAAACATAATATAATAACTTTGATTCTAATTAAATTATAGGGTAAAATGCCCCGAAAACCAATCTAGATGGAGACTAGCAACAGTCAACGTCTCGGTTATGTTCGGTAGCCCCGGGCTTGTTACTGCACAGGCTCTTAAAGCAGGAGGTACAGCACAGTGGGAGAAATCAAGAGCGCCTGGGAGATTGCCAAAGAGAAAGCCAACAAGCTGGGGACACTGTCCCCTGAGGAGCAGAAAAGGCAGAACGAGGAAAGATGTCAGTTGATAGGGAAAGCGCTGGCTGAGAAATACCTTAGTCAGCAGGACGTCTCCCAGCTCGAGACCGAACTCAGCAAGCACACTGGTCAGGATAGAAAGCTGGTAAATCAGGCAGTTTTCCAGCGGCTTATTGAGGAGATAAATTTGAGATATAGGCAGAAACTGGAGACGGTGAGCCGGGCAATCCTCATCCTGACCAAGGCTGGAGCCTCTATAGAGATTATGGACAGGATAAAGGAGCTTTTCCAAGAATACCAGGAGGCCGAAGACAGAGAGAAGCAGGAAATAGAAAGGGCTGGCAGGGAGATGCTCCACCGGCTGCGAATATCAGGCACTGCTATCAGCCAGATTAACATTCATGCCACAGGCGAATGGCACAAAATGCTGAACGAGCTGGCTCGCCCGTTTGAACAGAGATTGAGCGACCTCAAGCAGGAGTTCCTGCACAGCCTGACCGCTCAACCCGATTGACTCCGGTGGTAGCCTATTCCTTTTATCCTGAGGCGGCTGCCGCTCATCTCTGTTGTGACGCCAAACTTGCCCAAGATTTGCTCAACCAGCCACAGATTAGCCTCAACATGGTCGGATAGGCGAGGTATTACATACTCAGTGACACCTTCAGCCAGAGCCGCATATAGTATCAGTTGGTCTGCCAGAAATCTGTCCACAGAAGCTCCAGACTCAATGTCTTGAATAAGGCTATTAGCCACATAGCTACCGATACCTTCTGCCCTTCTGCCCTTCCTCCCAGCTCTGTCTGCTCCGAAAAGGCAGATGTCAGTTTCCGCCCAGATGGCTAACGCAGCACCCTCATGAGTGGCTATCGTATCATAGATTTTCTCTATTTTCGCCTCATAGCCTTTTTGTCTCAGCACCTTGTAACATTGGTCTGCCATCCGGTCGCTGACCTTAATTTGCTCCAGATGAGAGCAGATGGCAATCCCTTTTATCTGCCTCACCTGACCGCAGTGTGACAGTCTCAAAGACTGGATTTTACCAGCTACCGGTTGAGTGTTAACTTCTATAATGCCGCCCCCTTGCTCGGCATAACCGGGACGTTTGATTTCCAAATCAGCATCTATTCCCATGTTACGCAGGGTAGGGAAAAGCACATATTTCATATGATAAGCGGAAGGGGCAAAGTCTTGAAACAGCCCGCCCGAGATATTAAAGATACAAGGCTCCGTGGCAAAGCAAGCTAATGGTAGCAAGGTCATAGCCAGCATTGTGGTCGAGCCACCAGTACCTATGTTCCAGCCATAGGAGCCACCGATGATCTCCTTGCCCGGTCTGTAATAAATCTCCATAGAACCTAAGGCAGCACCTTCTACAATACCGCGACACATATCGCGGCAAGCCAGCACTGATTGGCGATGTTGATGTCGCAAGCCCGGTTTATCCCTGCCAACCCTGATATTCCACATATGGAGCTCTTCAGCCAGCAGGGTTGCTAGGCTGACACCATAACGTAACAGCGTACCACTGCCTGATTTCGCCGAGCCATCAAGTTCTATCATCTGACCATCAGACAATCGGCGCTTCCCTCGCAGGTTTAGTCCACCTCGATGGAATGATAGAGTCTGTTTTTGCCAGGATGCTGCCAATACCAGGTGTAGCCCGATAGACTATGCCAGGCTCATAGCCTGACGCAAGGCAGAGTCGACATTCCTGTGTGTGTCATCTGTCGAATTTTCAGCTATCATGCTCGCCACTTGAAGCAGTCTATTCCGCTCCGCATTTCCCAGATACTCGAGCAATTCCTCCACTCTCCTTGCCAGTTGAACTTGATACTCCAGAGAAATATCTTTTGAACGCGGCAGTGCTAGCAATGGATGAGCGAAAAGCATCGGCTTAAGCAGGGCGGTAAGGAAAATGAACTTCGTCTGGCGATTTTCCTGTGCCATCTTCCACGCCGATTTGTCCTGCTCCGAAGGTTGCAGCCATTCTAAAGCAAAGGCAAACTGGCAATTGATGAAATTGTGCTGGACCAGGAACCTGGTGGCTTCAAAGTCCTTCACCGCCACAGATACGAAATAGAGGGCTTGATTCAGCACAGACAGGTCGAGTCCCTTAATCACCGCTGTATGGCGGTACTCTTCAGTAATGCTGAAGATATAATACTCCAGCGAGCCGTGAAGTGCACTATGGGCTGCCTCATGTCTCACCGCACCTACCCTGGCTAATTTGCTGAGTTCATTCAGCCTCTCCAGGCAGCAGATTACCCGGGGATAACCCCGCCAGGCATCATGGGAACAAATAAATTCCTCATCACCGCTGGTGGTTATACCCCGCCTCACCTTCTCTTCCCTAAGCAGGACCCGCATCGCGGACTGTCTATCCACTATAAGAACTTCAACTTTATAGGGGGCTCTGTGTCCGAATCGCCGATAGCAGTCACGGAACGTGCTTTCTATATCCCTCTTCACACTCCGTGGAATGTTTCCGCTGGTGATGACATTTAGCTCCACTTTTGTCATGTCAGGTAGCGACTGCCATGTCAGCTAGCAACAAAGATAACAGTGTTAATTACTAAAGTCAATAGCATTGCAGCAGACTTAAAACAGAGCTTTCCGTTAGGTTTACACGGTGATGGAAATAAGGTAGACTTCCACTGATTGGATATGTCTCCACACGCACATTTAGAAATCGGCAAAATCAAGGTAGTTTCTCTCGATGCTGAGGGCACTCTAGTGACGCCAGACTTCAGCTACGCTATCTGGTTTGAAGCTATACCCGAGCGCTACGCTCGGAAGCACAATATCGAATTCGAGCTGGCTAAGAAGCTAATCAAGGAAGAATATGCAAAGGTAGGCGACCATCGGCTGGAATGGTATGATGTCCGCTACTGGTTTGACAAATTCGGTTTGGGCACCCCCGACTCTGTGATGGAGAGCCATCAGCACAAAGTGCGCTATTACCCCGAAGTTAAGGAAGTGCTGTCCTTCTTAAGTTGCAGATACCAGCTCGTGGTAGCCTCTGGCTCGACACGGGACTTCTTGAAGTTCCTCCTTCGAGATATCAATTCTTACTTTAGCCGGGTTTTCTCCTCGCTTTCCGACTTCAATCAGGTGAAAACTCCCACGTTCTACTCCGAGATGTGCCAAGCCCTCAGGGTTAGACCGCAAGAGGTAATTCACGTTGGTGATAACCGACAGTTCGATTTTATCGCCCCCAGCGAAATTGGAATCCAGACTCTCTATCTCGACAGAAAAGGGGGGCCGAGAGCAGACAGGTCGATTGCAGACCTGACCGAATTGAACGCGCTATTAGCCGGCTAATCTTGGGTAAAAATTATCCAGCCAGGGTATTCCCCTCCGACGGTCGGTGGCAACAGGATCAAATTCCGCGGTTTACAGCTCTTCTACTTTGACCTGTGGCAAAAGCCTCTCCACATCCGCCCTGCGGCAGAGTTCTGTGCCTGGTGTCAATGTAGCTGCTGTGCCCGCTGCTGTTGCCCAGCGACAAGCCTCGTCAATTCCGTGCCCCTGGCTCAACTTCAGCACCAGTCCGGCAACAGCAGAATCACCAGCACCTACAGTGCTCCGTATCTTCACCTCAGGCGGTACCGCCTTTACCGCTTTTTGCCTGGTGGCAACTATGAGCCCGTCTTTCCCCCGGGAGATTGCCGCAACCTTGATACCTTGACCCATAAGGGTCTTTGCCGCCTCGATTATCGCCGCGTCATCTTTCAGTTCTGTCTCAAGCAGCTCCTCAGCCTCGTGCACGTTCGGTTTTATGAGATAGGGCTGGGCTTTTATTCCCTCCTTGAGCCATCTTTCATCAGAATCAAGCACGGTGTTAATGCCCTGCCTTTTAACCTCGCTGATTAGCCGCCTATAAATATCATCAGGCACTCCGGGAGGAACGCTGCCGGCAAAGACCAGAAAATCAGGTCTTGGCTCGATATGGGTCACCTTGTCTATCAAACTTTCCAGCTCGCCTGCAGAAACATGTGGTCCCGGGGCATCAATCCGGGTCTGACGGCGGGTCTTCAGGTCCGTAATAATGAAGTTGCTCCTGATATCCTCTTTAATCGGAGTAAAATCAAACGGCACTCCCTGTCGTTTTAGCAAATACATCAATTCATCTCCGTCAGTCCCTCCGATAAAGCCGTAAGCAACTGTTTCACCACCAAGCTCATGAACGACTCGGGATACATTTATCCCTTTGCCGCCGGGGTCTCGGCGTAAGCTGGTCCAGCGATTAGTCTCATCAACCAGCAACCCTTCAACGGTAACCGTTCTATCCAGGCTGGGATTTAAGGTAACTGTGGCAATCATTTCACCATTTCAACTTTTAACAAATTGGTACTGCCAGGAACACCAATAGGCACACCGCCGGTGATAACCACCAAGTCGCCCTCTTTAGCTACCCCGGTCTTTTGCGCTACTCTGGCGCCGCGGGCGAATAAAACGGCTATTCTTGATGGCTCGGGGATTTGAAAGGCACGTGTTCCCCAGGATAAAGAGAGCTGCCTTTGCGTGGCTCTATTCGGAGTGATAGCAAGAATTGGCACCCGGGGACGATACTTGGAAACGCGGCGTGCTGTACTCCCCGAGGAAGTAAAAGCCACAATGGCAACCGCTCCCAATTGATGCGCAGTATGGCAAGCAGCATAGCTAATGGCATCATCAGTTTGAGGCTGGAGGTCCTTGCCTTTACTTGCCAGAATTTCCTCATAAGCAAGGGCAGCTTCAGCCTCTATGACAACCTGGACCATCATGCTAACAGCTTCAACCGGGTAATTACCCACAGCGGTCTCTTCTGACAACATAAGGGCATCGGCGCCATCAAATACTGCATTGGCTATATCGGTGACCTCGGCTCGGGTAGGATATGGTGCACCGACCATGGATTCGAGCATCTGTGTGGCTACGATGACCGGCTTCCCCAGACGATTGCACTTTTGAATGATTTCTTTCTGGACTACAGGCACTCTTTGTATCGGTATCTCGATACCTAGGTCACCACGGGCAACCATAATGCCATCGGCTGCTTCCAGTATCTCATCCAGATTGTCCAGAGCCTCCCGCCTCTCAATCTTGGCGATAACGGCAGCAGCGCCCTTCCTCTTTCGTATGAAGTCTCTCACTTTGAGAATGTCATCAGCCTCTCTGATGAAAGATAAAGCCACGAAATCTACATTATGTTTCAAACCAAAAAGAAGGTGGTCCCAGTCCTCATCGCTAATTGTGGGAGCACCCCAGGTTATCCCCGGGATGTTGATGCCCTTGTCTTCCCCAAGCTTGCCCCCAGAGATAACCTGACAGTTGATATCAGTTTTGCTGGTGCCCGTGACCTTCAGTTTTATAGCACCGTCATCCAGAAAAATCATATCACCCGGTTTAACACTCTGGGGCAAGCTGGGTAAATCCACCGACACTCTCTCTTCATCGCCGAGTATCGCCTTGGTGGTCAGGACAAAGCCGGAATTTTCCTTAAGCTCAATGACACCGTTTTTGAGCTTACCAATCCTGTTCTTTGGTCCGTGCAGGTCCTGCAAAATGGCTAACGGCAGGTCTGATTGTTTG
>DTZC01000274.1 GCA_012961565.1 Dehalococcoidia bacterium | reverse complement strand
GTATCACCTTTGACAGGTTTGGATTTCAGGACTTTGTTGACCCGGCGGAGGTCAAGCCTGAAGAGAAGGAGGAGGCGCGGAAAGCCCTGGAGGCTGCCCGCAAAGCAGTGATGAGTCAGAAATACGATGTGGTTATACTTGATGAGGTCAATGTGGCTGCAGCCTGGGACCTGGTGGGCATTGATGATGTGTTGAAGCTTATCCAGGATAAGCCGTCAAAGGTGGAGCTCATTCTTACCGGGCGCTATGCCGACCCCAGGCTGGTCGAGGCGGCGGACCTGGTCACCGAGATGGTCAAGGTGAAGCATCCTTACGACAGAGGCATATTGTCCCGCAAGGGCATAGACTACTGAAAACCTGGACCGGAGGTGCGAAGTGTTAGGGCAGCGAAAGATGGAAGAACTGGAGACCAAAGCCACCCAGTGGCTGGCAAAATCGCAATTACTCCCTGAAAGACAGGACTCCTTCATCACCACCTCAGGCGTTCCTGTGGAGCGTCTCTATACACCCCTGGACATCGCAGATATGGACTACCTCCGGGAAGTGGGCTTTCCCGGCGAGTATCCCTATACGCGGGGTGTCCACTATACGGGTTACCGGGGGAAGCTGTGGACAATGCGCATGTTCGCCGGCTTTGGCACAGCCGAGGAGACCAATGCCCGCTACAAGTATCTGCTGGAGCACGGTGAGACCGGGCTCAGCGTTGCCTTCGACTTTCCCACCCTGAATGGTTTCGATACTGATGCCCCCGAGGCTAGAGGCGAGTTCGGCAAGTGCGGCGTGGCTGTTTCCTCCGTGGCTGACATGGAGATACTGTTCCGAGACATTCCCATTGATGAGGTAACCACCTCGATGACTATAAACGGACCGGCGGCGGTTATCTGGGCGATGTATCTGGCGAACGCCCAGAAGCGGGGCATTCCGCTGGAGAAACTGGGTGGCACCATACAGAATGATATACTAAAGGAGTACATGGCGCAGAACGCATTCATCTTCCCGCCCCAGCCTTCGCTGCGGCTCATAGTGGACACCTTCGAGTTCGGCATGAAGCAGGTGCCCCGCTGGAACACGATAAGCATCAGCGGATATCATATACGTGAAGCTGGCGCCACTGCTGTTCAGGAACTGGCTTTCACCCTAGCCAACGGGCTTACCTATGTCCAGGCAGGGATTGACCGCGGTCTCAAGGTAGATGACTTTGCCCCACGGCTGAGCTTTTTCTTCAACTGCCATAATGATTTCTTTGAGGAGATTGCCAAGTTCCGTGCTGCCCGTCGCATCTGGGCACGGGAGATGAAGGAGCGGCACAATGCCGCAGAGCGCTCCCAGTGGCTGCGGTTCCATACCCAGACTGCTGGCTGCTCGTTGACGGCGCAACAGCCGGAGAACAATATAGTCCGCACCACGATTCAGGCCCTGGCTGCGGTGCTCGGCGGCACACAGTCCCTGCATACTAACTCTCTGGATGAAGCACTGGCGCTGCCCTCGGAGAAGGCGGTGACCATCGCTCTGCGCACGCAGCAGATTATCGCCCACGAGAGCGGCGCGGCTAATACGATTGACCCGCTGGGAGGCAGCTATTTTGTGGAATATCTAACCAACCAGACGGAAAAGGCGGTATATGAGTACTTCGCCAAGATAGAGGCGCTGGGGGGTGTTATTCCGGCACTGGAGGGCGGTTTCTTCCACCGTGAAATCGCTGACTCGGCTTATCGTTATCAACAGGAGATAGACAGCAAGAGGCGTATCATCGTTGGTGTTAACGAGTATATCAGGGACGAGCCGCTTACCATCCCGCTGCTGGAGATGGACCGGGAGGGAGAGAAACGGCAACTGGAGCGGCTGAGCCGGCTGCGCCGCGAGAGGGATAATGAGCTGGTCTCGATAAAGCTTGAGGCATTGCGTCAGGCTGCCCGGGGCAAGGAAAACCTCATGCCCTATCTTATCGAGGCAGTGAGTGCCTATGCCACTCTAGGCGAGGTCTGCGGCGTGCTGCGTCAGGTATTCGGGGAGTACCGCTTGCCAGCCATGGTTTAGTCCCGGGGAACAGAAGGCAGCTATGTGCCTGTGTCGCAGCGGGGCTGATGCTGTGGTACATGACCCTGAAGGTCCGGACTGTAGCAGGCATACCGGAATAGCAGGAATACAGTTGCACTCTTACTCAAAGGTAGACCAAAATGGCGCCGGTGAGGTGTTGGTGGTGTGGTTCCCAGTATTTTTGATTTACCAAAAACAGAAGGAGGGATCAGATGAAGGTAACTTTAAGCGTGATTAAGGCTGACATCGGCGGCTATGTCGGTCATTCCAGCTCACATCCCGACGTGCTGCAGAAAGCAGAAGAATGTGTGGCAAAGGCGAAGAAAAAGGGGCTTGTCCTGGACTACCATATCACCAGGTGTGGTGATGATCTCCAGCTCATAATGACGCACCAGAAGGGTGAGGACAGCAGCGAGATCCATCAACTGGGCTGGGATACGTTTATTGACTGTGCCAATGTAGCCAAGAAGCTCAAGCTCCACGGTGCTGGTCAGGATCTGCTGGCTGACGCTTTCTCGGGGAATGTCAGGGGGATGGGTCCCGGGGTGGCTGAGATGGAGTTCGAAGAGCGCGAGGCGGAGACCATCATCATCTTCATGGCGGACAAGACCGCCTCGGGTGCCTGGAATTTACCGCTGTTCAAGATATTCGCTGACCCGTTCAATACCATCGGGCTGGTTATCGCCGGCAATATGCACGGCGGCTTTGCCTTCGAGGTCCACGATGTCAGGGAGAGCCGGAAGATAGTGTTTAACGCTCCGGAGGAAATTTACGACATGCTGGTTTTCCTCGGTGCCCCCAGCCGCTATGCCGTTAAGGCAGTGTATCACCGGGAGAGCGGCGAGATAGCAG
>DTZC01000273.1 GCA_012961565.1 Dehalococcoidia bacterium | reverse complement strand
CATAAGGAAATACAAAGCAGTGTATTTCGCCGCCATAGGTGGGGCCGGAGCCCTTATTTCAAAGAGCATTAAGAAGGCAGAAGTAATAGCTTATGAAGAACTAGGGGCAGAGGCAGTCCGCCGTTTAGAGGTAGAGAATTTCCCCGCCACCGTCATAAACGATATCTACGGTGGTGACCTCTATGAGCAAGGGAAGGTAAAATATCAGGTTAGACCATAATCAAGGCTTTTTCCTAGCTACCTTTAAGACCGAGTGAGATAACCCAAAGAAGCCCAGCGATGCTTTTGGCATCACAGATTTCACCAGAAGCAATCAGGTCAGTCACCTGGGACAAGGGTACTCGAACCACTTCGATATCTTCTGTATCCTCAGCTTCGCGCTGGCTCGGTATAAGATGGGTTGCCAAATACAAATGGAGGTACTCGGTGCAATAGCCTGGAGCAGAGTAGAAACCGCCCAACCTATCAATCTTATTTGGCAAATATCCTATCTCTTCCTGCAGTTCACGCCGAACACAATTTATTGGCTGCTCACCAGGATTGATACCTCCCGCTGGAATTTCCAACAGGGTTTTGCCCACCGCCTTGCGGTACTGACGAACCAGTAAAACTTTGTCATTAGAATCAATTACCACCACCGCTACACAATCGCTGTGCTCCACAATTTCTCTGGTAGTCTTCTTACCGCTGGGTTTTTGGACGGTATCAACACGCAATCTCACTGCGCGACCCTCATAAATCCGCTCACTCGACAAGGTCTTCTCCATCTCAACTCTCCTGAATATCCTCTAGAATTCTTCTGACTGGGTCAACCTCTCAGGCTAGCTCTTTCACCATACAGCATATCGTCCACACGCAGAACTCAGGTTAAACATGGGTTAAGAAACCATACTGCCTTCTAATCGCCTCCGACAAACACCCCTTCACCTGCACCTATCATTTGGCTCAACATAGTAGATAAGGGCAATCTCATCACAGTTCGGGAACTTAGGGCATCTATAACATTCTGACCACACCTTTCGCGGTAGCTCCATCTTGTTAACCCTCTGGAAATTGTGTTTTTCAAAAAAAGATGGCTTGTAGCTAAAACAGAAAACCGTTGGTATTCCCAATTCTTTAGCTTCGTTAAGGCAGGCTTCCACAAGCAATGAGCCCAACCCCTGAGTCCAGTTTTCTTCATTAACTGCCAGCGACTTAATTTCGGCCAAATCTGCCCAGTGAATGTGCAGGGCAACACAACCAACAACTTGATTCTTATCGTCTCTAATAACGAAGAAGTCGCGCAGGTTTTCATATATTTCACTCAATGCCCTGGGCAACATCTCGCCTTTATCGGCAAAGCTGTTGACCAGTTCGTGTATTTGCTGGGCATCGCTTATTTTGGCTCTGCCTACTCTTACTGTATTTTCCACTTAAGCCTTGCCTCCAGGGAATCGTAGAAATAGTTTCTAGGACGGATTCTGGAAAACCGAGCCACATTGGAGCTTATCCTGACTTTAATCTCGTCCTCATCACGCAGTGGCAACTCCATCTGCCCATCGAGGCTGACCATAGCTCCATGTTTGGCAAACACCTTCAGCAAGACCACAGTTTCCGTGGGCAATACCAGAGCCTTGTCTAGGGTAAGGTGAGGACAGACAGGCTCAAGCAAAATCTCCTTAGACTGTGGGTGAAGTATCGGCCCCCCAGCCGCTAGTGAGTAACCGGTGCTACCAGTTGCAGTAGCCACCAGAATGCCATCAGCCCGATAGGTAATTAGACTATCGCCATTTATCCTGACTTGAATCCGAACCAGCCGCACTGAATCTCTCCGCCCCACAAAAACATCGTTCAATACATGGAAAGCTTGGTTCTGAGATAACAATTCTGCTTCAAGCATCGCTCTTTCTTCAATCCAGCCGTCACCACTCAGCAACTGTGGCAGTTTATCGAAAGCCTCCTCAGCCTTAAGTTCCGTCATAAAACCCAGATTACCGAAATTGATGCCCACAATAGGGATCCCAAAGGGGATTGTAACGCGTGCTGCTCTGAGGATAGTGCCGTCGCCGCCAATACTCAAAATCAGTTCTGACCCGGCTATTTGAGGTTTTGCCTCTTCCTCCTCCCATGCAGAGCATGTCCAAAACAGAATGCCTCTGGCAGAAAGGAACTCTTCAAGTTCATGGCTAAAAGCCACAGCTTTATCAATCTTGGGATGATATAGAATGCCAACCTTTTTCACGTAAATCGAGTCTATCACCGCTCGTTAAAAAGTTCAAGGAAGTTTACAGCACGGATAGAACCACAGACCATTTTTGGTGTCTTTTCCGTGCCAAACTTCTAGTCTGCTTGGTCAACAAAGCGCGGTGGTCTCTTTTCAATAAAAGCCTGCACGCCTTCCCTTGTCTCCCCGGAAAGCATCAGTTTTTCCACGAGTTCAGGTTCACAAAGATACAAGTCAGCCATTTTTGCTAGTGATGCTGCATTAATAATCTTCTTTGTTATCCTTATAGCCAAGGGGCCCTTTTGCCCTATCTTTTGAGCCAGCTCCTTACAGGAAGCCATCAGTTGCTCTGCCGGTACCACCTTATTCACCAGCCCTATTTTGAGAGCTTCGTCGGCGCTGATGTTTTCACAGGTCATAATCAGTTCCTTTGCTTTAGCCGGACCTACGAGTGTCGTGAGTCTCGGGGTTGCACCCCAGGTGAAGAAAATACCCAGATTGGCTTCTGGAACACCAAAGACAGCATTCTCTGATGCAATTCTGAAGTCACAATTCATAGCCAGGCAAAGCCCTGCGCCTACACAGCTACCGTTAATTGCTGCTATAGTCACTTGTTCCAGATTCTCCATCGTGTACATGAAATCATGCCCAAACAACTGCCACAATCTCTCATTTGCCAGTTCAGGTCTGACATATCTCTCATCCATTGATTCCTTGGTAAACTCAGCGCCAGCAGAAAACGCCCGCCCGGCACCGGTGAATATCACAAACCGCGTTTTTTGGTCAGCCCTTAGCTCAGCGAACAAGTCCTTAAGCTCCAGCATAGTTTGAGCATTCAGAGCATTCAGTATTTTGGGACGGTTCAAGGTTACCGTTATTAAGTTGCCAGACTTTTCTATGAGTAATGTCTGATATCCCATATTTGCCTCCACTATAAGTTTATTTGACCGGTATCGTCTCCGCCTGACTACGACAGAAGCAGACAGACTGATATCCAGGCATACCAGTGACTTGATAAAGGCTACGAGCCGAAGAATCTAGTAGCTGTTTCAGCTATGCTGACAAAGCTACCGGGCACAACGCCCAAGAGCAAAACCAAAAGACAGCACACAGCTAGAGCAGTACGCAATGCCCAGGATGAAGGCACTTTCTCCTTCGATGGGGGCACCCCTAACCACATCACCTTCACCACCCTCAAATAATAGAAGGCTGAGATACAACTATTTACCACCGCCACAATAACCAACCATAATAAGCCATGCCGTACAGCACCGCTAAATATGTAGATCTTAGCGATGAGCCCTGCTGTTGGTGGCAAGCCAATCAATGAAATCAAGCAGAAAGTTAAAGCTACAGCCAGGAGTGAGGCCTGCCTTCCCATTCCGGCGTAATCATCAATCGCATCACTATCAATCTTGTTAGAAATAGCAATAACAGCGATAAAGGCGCCCAGATTGGTGACCGCATAGCTCATGAGGAAGAAAATCAACCCGCTTTGCCCTGAGGTATCACTTCCTGTTGCCATTCCCACTGTCGCCAACCCTACCAAGAGGTAGCCAGCCTGAGCTATGCTAGAATATCCGAGCATGCGTTTGATATTAGACTGAACAATAGCTACTATATTGCCCACCGTCATAGTAATAGCACTCAAGATAGCAAAAAGCATACCCCAATTGAGGCTCATCCAGTCTGGAGCGCCGAGAGCAACAAAGAACACTCGAAGAATGACAGCAAAGCCCGCAACCTTGCTGGCAACAGAGAGATAGGCAGTAATGGGCGTTGGTGCACCTTCATAGACGTCAGGAACCCACATCTGGAAGGGGAAACAGGCAATCTTGAAACCAAAGCCAGCAACCAGGAGTATTAGACCCAGGAGCAGGGCCAGGTTATCCAGAATGCCGGTGGCAGGCATTCCTTGAAGGAAATCGGCGATACACATCAAGCAAGTCCTACCTGTGAAGCCAAAGACCAAGGTCATTCCATAAAGCAGCACTGCAGAAGCAACAGCCCCTAGGAGCAGGAACTTCAATCCAGCCTCGCTTGACTTCTGGTCTTTCAAGAAGCCGACCAAGACGTATAGTGAGATTCCACTCAATTCTAGGGCTACATAGATAGCAATCAAGTCTGTAGCTGCTGCCAGCAACATCATGCCTACAGCCGAAATAAGCACCAATGCATAATACTCTCCCTGAAACCTCTCGAATTTGTTTACATAGTCTTGAGATGCCAGGATAATCAGGGCAGCCACCACCAAGAATAGAAACTTGAAGAAAAGAGCGAATGCATCAACTGCCAGCGTGCGAGATAAAATGACAACGGGCGGGGTTCCCCACATCACCAATGTAAAACCGGCTGACACTATCAATCCAGCAATGCTGACCGTAGCCAGAATCCTCTTCTGTTTGATAAAAAGGTCAAGTAGAATGACCAACAGGACACAGCCTAAGAGACTAATCTCTGGCGCCAGTAAGCGAAAATCACCAATTTCCATAAGACTAGACCACCCTAGCTAATTCAAATAACCTCTGGGTATCCTCATGCAACTCATCCCAGATTCGAGGGATTTCGTCCTTGCCCACCCATAAAGCATCCCCAATGTCACTATCCACTTTCAGTCTGCCCCCAACCAGCTTAGCTATATAATCAATATAGACAACATGCAAGCTGATACCACCTGCTGACTTGACAATCCGTTCGAAAGCCGGCAATGGCTTAACCAACTCTACCTCCAACCCTGTTTCTTCTCTAACCTCACGCTTGATACCTTCCTCAATTGTCTCCCCGAGTTCCAGTTCCCCGCCGGGGCAAATCCACCTCCCCTGCCAAAAACCGCCTCTCTCGGGCTTATGTCTTACCAGCAGCACCCTGCCTTTGGCATCCTCGATAATTGCTCCCACTGCCAGCATTATCCTAGACGTGATAATCTCTTCGTTCACAGACCTATCGACCTCACAATCGGCTCTATACCAAGCTTGATGATATCGGTGAGCACAGCCGGGTAGAGACCGACGAGCATGATAGCGCTAGCGAAGGAAAATATACACACTCTTTCAATATTGTCAGCATCCTGTACCCCGTTGAATTTCTCCAATGGCGGACCATAGAATACCCTCTGCAGCAACCACAATATGTAGCCAGCAGTCAGAACAATTCCGAAAACACCGGCAATGGTATATACTCGAATACCTTCAACAGCCAGACTTGAAAAACAGCCAACAAAGGTGATGAACTCAGCGGCAAAGCCACTCGTCCCCGGTAAACCTAGCGATGCCAATGCGGCAATACTGAATACCACCACAATCACCGGCATTTGTCTAGCGAGCCCACCCAAATTGTCTAAATTGCGCTCATGAGCTTTATCATAAACGAGCCCAACCAGAGCAAACAGAAGCCCGGTGATAACGCCATGGCTGAACATCTGCAAGGTAGCTCCGGTCAAGCTTACCTGACTCAAGGCAAAGATGCCTAACAGAACGTATCCCATATGGCTAACGCTGCTGTAAGCGATCAGCCGCTTCAAATCCTTCTGCCTTAAAGTCACAGCTGCTCCGTAAAGTACACTGACCACAGCTAAAGCTACTAGCAACGGAGCATACTGCAAAGCAGCCTCCGGGAAAATGGTGACGCACAGACGAATCATCCCGTAGCCACCCATCTTCAGCAGCACCCCAGCTAGAATCACACTTGCTGCAGTGGGTGCATCGGTATGAGCATCAGGTAACCATGTATGGAACGGGACTACCGGCAACTTGATGGCGAAACCAATCAGTAACAGAAAGAACATGGCAGCTAGGGGAATAATAGACTTAGCAGGTATTAGACCTGCCAGTTCCATCATGCTCAGGCTACCAGTAGTGAAATAGATGCTCAAAATCCCTGCCAACATAAAAGCACTGCCAAGGAGTGTATATATGACATACTTGATGGCTGAATACTCTTTTCTGGCACTGCCCCAGATAGAGATAAGGAAATACATCGGAATAAGTTCCAACTCCCAGAAAAGGAAGAACAGGATGAGATCCAGAGAGCAAAAGACTCCTAGTATGCTGGTCTCCAAAAGCAGCAACCAGATGAAATATTCCCGATGCCTCGTCCCGATGTGCCACGATACCAGCACCGCCAGAAAGCCCAGGAACGTAGTCAACACCACCAGGGGCAAACTGAGGCCATCAACACCAAGGTGGTAGAAAGCATTAATCGTCGGTATCCAGGAAACCTTCTCTTCAAATTGTATTTGCCCGATAGCTCCAGCAGAGCGGTCAAAAAGGCAGAACATGAGCATCGACATGGCAAATGAAGACAATGTGAATGCCAGCGCTACAAATTTTACTGTCCTCGGTTCAGGTCTAGGTAATAAAGCGATAATGACCAACCCGGCTAGGGGTAGAAAGATTATGGTTGTCAAGTAGTAATTGAAATCCAAACCTATCTACCTCATGCAACTAGATAAAAGCAGACGGCAATCGCTACTACGCCTGCAGCAATAGCCATACCATAGGCTTGGAGTTGCCCAGTCTGTACCTTCCGCATCATCCCCCCAGCACCCGCAGTACCGTCAGCCACACCATCCACCGCTCCATCAACAACGCGGGAATCGAAGATGCTAAGCGCCCGGAAAATCCCGTCAACCAAGACCCTGACCACGATAACCCTTTCATACAGTTCATCGAACCAGTATTTTCTAGAAAACAGGACATAAAACGGTCTGAAAATCCTAACTACAGCCTCAACCGGCAACCACTTAGCACTGTACATGGCATAAGCCAAGAAAACACCCAGCCCGGCAACCGCCAGCGAAATTAGGGGTAACGGATGAGCAAGCACACCGAAAAAACCTTCAGCAAAGCTATTCACCTCAACATGTCCACCATGACCCAAAAAATGACCGAATGAGCCAGTGACATTGAGCCACCCCGACATAACCGAAAAAACTGCCAGTACCACCATAGGGATAACCATTACTGCCGGTGACTCGTGAAGCTTTCTGCTCTCATGCCCGGTATGATTCGATATCACACCGCCGCGATATTCGCCACCAAAGGTCAAAAATACAGCACGAAACATGTAAAAGGCAGTCATAAACACAGTAATCATAGCTAGGTAGAATAGTATCTGATTGTTGGCAAAGGAATAGGCCAGGATTTCGTCCTTACTCCAAAAGCCTGAAAGTGGCCAGATGCCAGCAATGCTCAGCGAAGCAATGAGAAAGGTAATATATGTCCAGGGCATTTTCTTTCGCAAGCCACCCATCTCTGTCATGTCAAAGGTGCCAGTTGCATGGTTGACACTTCCAGCACCGAGGAATAAGAGCGCCTTGAAGAAGGCATGATTGAACAAATGAAAGATGCCAACAGCGATGCCCCCAACGCCCAGACCCAGCATCATGTAGCCTAACTGGCTGATAGTTGAATAAGCCAGTACACGTTTGATATCAGTCATCACCAGCCCCATGCTGGCAGCAAAAATAGCTGTGAAACCACCAATAACTGCCACGGTGGTTAAAGCCACTTGGCAATGTTCAAATAGCGGGAATAGACGGGCCACCAAGAAAACCCCGGCAGCCACCATTGTAGCTGCGT
>DTZC01000272.1 GCA_012961565.1 Dehalococcoidia bacterium | reverse complement strand
GGGGCAGGAGCGAGAAGAGATTTGCTCGAAGGACTGAGGAGCAGAAAAAGGATTTTCTGAGACGCGTTGCCAATAGAATCGAGGAGAGTTTTGGTGATTTTGAACTGGAGCACATATTTTTTGGGGGCAATAAGCTGATTGTTAAGCCTTTAATAAGAGAATGCCGATATCTGCAATCGCAAGCATACAAGATTTCGCCGAGAGTTCTGGAGGTGAGGCGCGCTGACCGGGAGGCTTTGAGTGATAGCTTGAGCCAGATAACCAGGTCATTGGTTTTCACATTCTAGGCATTCGATAGGGTTGACTGCAAAGTAGAGCTACTTTAAAATTGGGGCTGAAAAGAGGAAAAGCTGCAATTCAGATTAGAGAGCAGGTACTTTTGTCTATCGGGCGTGAGTTAACTGGGGAAGTTTACTGCCCCCAAATTGCGTGGCATAATGCATCTCTTATATGGCGTAATTCCAGTCCAGTCCTGTTTCCATCTCTAGAGCTCACCATCTTACCCTCGCCTCTTATCTCTTACCAGCGAAGGAGGTCGCCCATTGTTTAAGTTTTCTTTGCTTCCGAGGGAGAAGATATTCTTCGTCCTTTTTGATGAGAGCGCTCAAAATGCAGTCAAAATCACTCAGCAGCTAAGAGAAATGCTGTACACCTGGGACAATGTCAAGGAGCGAGTAGGGATTATAACCGACCTGGAGCATCAGGGTGATGCTATCACCCATCAGATTATCGCTCAACTGCATCGCACCTTTGTTACTCCTTTTGACCGTGAGGATATTGCTTTGCTGGCGCAGTCTCTAGATGATGTGGCTGATTTCATCCACGCAGCAGCTGATGCCCTGCTGATTTACCGGGTGGATAGACCCACCGATAGAGCTAGAGAGCTTGCAGATAACATGGTGCAGGCAATTACTGAGGTGGAGAAGGCAGTAGCTGAGATACGCGGGCGCATAGACAGGGAACGGCTACTTAAGCGGTGTGTTGAGGTTAATCGTCTGGAAAACGTTGGAGACACTCTGTACCGGGCGGCAATGGCCGAACTTTTTACTAACTCAACAGATTTTGCCCATGTTATTAAATGGCGCGAGATTTACATGCATATGGAGAGCGCTACCGACAGGTGTGAGGATATAGCCAATATTCTGGAAGGCATAGCCCTGAAGTATGCCTGAAGCCCCGGGCTAATCTGTGTCATGATTCAATCCGGTGTGGTCAGGAGTTCATCATGAGCCTGTCTCTGGCAGCGGTGCTGTTACTGGTACTGGCTGCCGAGTTTGTTAATGGTCTAACTGATGCTCCTAATGCTATCGCTACAGTAGTTTCCACCCGCGTTCTGTCACCTTCCAAAGCGGTGTTTATGGCCGCGGTAATGAATATTCTAGGTGTTCTGGTCACCGGCACTGCCGTTGCTTTTACTGTGGGCAAGGGCATCGTGGAACCAGAGGCAATAGGCTTGCATACTGTAGCTGCAGCTATGATAGCCATAGTGGTCTGGGCTACTGTAGCCTGGTGGTTTGGTCTTCCTACCAGTGAGACCCACGCATTGGTGGCTGGTCTGGCGGGCGCCGGGTTGGCTGCTGCTGGTCCTGCAGTATTGCTGTGGGAGGGATGGAGGAAGGTATTGATCGGGCTGGGGCTGTCTACGGTGGTCGGCTTTCTTTTCGGCTTTGTGGCGATGTCCGCAATTTACCGCCTATTCCGCCGCGCCAGCCCAACATTTATCAAGGGGGCGTTTGGTCGCCTTCAGATACTTTCAGCAGCTTTTATGGCTTTTAGTCATGGCAGTAATGACGGTCAGAAGTTCATCGGGGTCTTCGCACTGGCTCTGCTTCTGGCAGGCTTGCTCCCCGAGTTCTATGTCCCTATCTGGGTGATACTGCTTTGTGGCGTGGTCATGGGGTTAGGCACTGCTTTTGGTGGTTGGCGTATCATCCGGACAATGGGTGTCAAGCTCACCCACCTCGAGCCGGTAAATGGATTTGCTGCTGAGAGCTCAGCCAGCGCTGCTATTCTTCTAGCCTCCTCTCTGGGCATTCCATTGAGTACTACCCAAGCCATCAGTACTGCTATCATGGGTGTTGGTGCCACCCGCCGTTTTTCTGCGGTGAGATGGGGAGTTACCCAGGAGATTGTTCTGGCTTGGTTGCTTACGTTCCCGGCTTGCGGGGTTCTTGGTTTTGTGTTCGCGTGGATAATGCGATATGTACTGTAGGTGTGCCAGGTAACGTTTCTTTTGCCTGTTGGTTGCCAGCTAGCCGAGGCCGGTGGCGCTTGCTGTGAGGGTTACACGGGCTTGATGTAAAACTTGAATCGGGAATATACTATACCTGAATTGGGGATGGATGTTTAATCAACATGAAGGGGAGGTAATGGCCATGGCGAAGAAGACTGAGCATGGAGACTTGCGAGAGATTCAGGATGATGTCCTGAATATGGGAGGTATGGTGGGGAAGGCGATTGATAGGGCTATAGAGGCGCTAAAGAAGCGTGATTTGAACCTGGCACACCGGATAATTGCCGATGATGCCAGGGTCAATCAAAAGCGGTTCTATATAGAAGACGGTTGTATCAGCCTTATTTCTACCCAGCAGCTTTCCACAGATGACCTTCGCGTCATTGTATCCATTCTCAACATCATAACTGAGCTGGAGCGAATCGGGGACTATGCTGAGGGGATTGCCAAGATTGCCATCATGATAGGTGACCAACCGCCGTTGAAGCCACTAATCGATATTCCACGGATGGCAGAGATAACGGTCGAGATGGTTGACAAGAGTCTTCAGTCTTTCTTTACTCGGGATGAGGTGCTGGCAAGGCAGGTCATAAGCATGGATAGCGTTGTTGATGGTCTTTATGACCAGGTGTTTCGTGAGTTACTCACTTTTATGATGGTTGACCCCAAAACTATTAACCGGGCTACACACCTCATATGGGTTGCCCACAATCTGGAGCGTGCTGCTGACCGGGCAACAAATATCTGCGAGCGTGCAGTATTTATGATAACGGGGAGAATGGAAGAGATAGGAGCTTCCAAATATTAACCTGGCTAGAACTTGCATAGCGCAAAACAAGGGGATGGAACAATGGGTTATCTGGAAGAGATGGCAAAATACCAGAAGACGGAAAAGCAGAAGAGCTTTTCGGCTGACTTTCTTGACCAAGAGCAGGTAGAGGAGTACGAGTTCTGGGATGAAATCGAAATCGGCAAGGAAACAGTAGTGCCATTGAGATTCGAGGTCAAGGCTGAGGACATGATAGCTTATGCTGAGGGGGTTCCTGACGCCAATCCGGTGTTCTATGATGAGGAGTATGCTAGGAAATGTGGCTATGATGGACTGGTGGCTCACCCTATGTTTACCACGCAAGTGCTTTTCTTTCTGTTGAGAAAAGGGCATGGTAGCTGGATCAGGACCCCCGGGTCTAGGAATCCAGGTCAGATACTGGAATGGTACGACCCGATTCGGGTAGGTGATGTACTTACTCTTAAGACCAGAAGCTATGATAAGTGGATTAAGAGGGGTAAATACTACATGAGGTATCTTTCGGAACTTTATGACCAGCACGGTAACCTGAAGATGAGGGGCTACATGACGTTGATTCTACCTAAGACCAGAGAGGACGTGATGAGGTTTGTTCGGGGTGAGCATGCTCTGGAAGCCTGAGTCAACAGAGTTATCAAACGGAGGTAACGAGAATGACGGGAAAGTTGACCTTTGAGTCGGTGAATTGTGGTGATGTGTTACCTGAGATCAAGCAGCATATAAGTCAGGAAGTTATCTGGAAACATGCTGTAGCCTCGCTGGACTATAATCCTGTTCATACCAACCCAGAATGGTGCGCCACAGCCCAGGTATTTGGCCTGCCGGTTCCGGTAATGCACGGGAACCAGACAATGTCTCTGATGACAAGTGTCATCACCGATTGGGCGTATTCTTCTGGCGCTAGGCTGAAGAGGTTGGAAGTCAAGCTTATCAAGCCGGTACCCGTGGGTTCTACCTGTACTTACGGTGGTGTGGTGAGCGAAAAGCATCCAGTGGGCAAAGGGGAAGACTTTGTCGTTGTTGAGCTGTGGGCAAAAAACCAGGACGGGGAACAGGTAGCTGTTGGCTCAGCACAGGTTGTCCTGCCTAGTGCCTAGTCAGCCCTTCTATTCGAGCCTTGCTGCTAAGCCTCCTGACCAGTCTGTAGAATTCTTCGGGTTGTTTACCAATAGATAACCTTTCCATGGGGCACATATCTTTCTGGTCAGGCTTTTGAATGTAAGGTACGATTTTAGTCAGGTGATACCTGATGCCGTACCGGTCTAGCGTCTCGATAGCAAGCTGGCTGCCCAGGGGACTGTAAATCTCCTTACAGCCTGCCTTGGCACAAAGCAGAGCAGCGGCGTGCCCCACTACCTTGTCGAATATTGTTACCTTCTGATGACAGGGTGTATACCTCTCAATGTACTCGACTAGAGGTTGTAGCCTGTCTTTGTCCGAGGTGAAAACCAATCGGTTACCCTTGTACACCCGGAGCGTGTGGTTGCTGGAGAGGAACTTATGGAATAAATGTCCATATGGCGGGCTCATTGCCTGTGTTATGTAGTTCTCTGGTTGCTTTTCAATTGAGCATTCAGCGCTCATGGGTGTCTTCCCCGGTTTGCCCCTTTCTTGACAGTAATTTTGCTGCCAGCCACACTATGAGTGGTATTGACACCAACTGAATGACTATACCGGGCCAGCCTTGCTTGACCGCTGCCCAGAAGGCAAGAAATGGACTTGTCTCCTGACCCAGAGGGCTGTGGCTTTCTCCTGTTATCAGATATACAATAACAATCGTGGCTAACAATACTAGGCGCCCGCCTACCATTGCTCCCAAGAGTGCCCATAGCGTACGCAGATGGTATCGCTCACGCAATGCACCGGCTACCAAGCCGTAAGTTGAAATCTCAACCGTTATCTGTGGCAGGATGCTCAGAACTGGCATTCCCGAGGTCAGATAGCTAATAAGCGGGGTAAGCAGTCCCGTAGCCACGCCTGCTCGCCAGCCAAACATTAAACCAGCTATCATTACGAAGACATGCATGGGTAGGAAGGTGGCACCAGCCAGATGAAACTGGTGGCAGACCCAGGGCACCAGTACCGCTAGGGCAACAAAAACCGCTGTGAAGATATAGCTGCGAGCGTCGGTGTATTTCAATATCAGGGGGAGAGGCTGGGGTTTCGAAATCGCAATCCGGTTAATCATGAGCTACCTCCTGGCGAAGTGGCACATATCCTCTAGGCCCTCATCAGTGTTCCATTATAGTCGAACGGCGACAATGGGACAAATTAGTGAAGTAAGGAGGAGCGTTTAGCAGTAACCCATTCCTGATATATCTTAACTCACCAGTGTAGCGTTGACTCTTCAGGGTCGGGTGCACCCGGGGGTAAAACCCCGGGGCTACGTTTGTATTTTTATCCGCAGGTTAAAACCTCACGGCTACAAGCGAAAACAATGCTTGGCTAAAGCCTTACAGCTACATTAGTAATCAGTCTCCAATGGGAAATGCCTATTGACAGGGGACTACCTCGTATGGCAAAGTAATGCCGTCGACATTTGGGAGGTGTGCTATGAAGAAGGTCGCTATCGTAACTGACAGCACGAGTTGTTTACCTCCGGAGCTGGTGGAGAAGTACGGCATCACCATAGTACCGCTGGTAGTGGTCTATGAAGGCAAGGATTATCGTGATGGTATTGATATGTCGCCTAACGAGGTTTATAAGATTATGCGCAGAAGAGAGAACCTGCCGACCACTTCAACTGCCTCAACAGGCGACTTTGTGGAAGTTTATCGCAAATTGAGCCGCGAAGCTGAGAGCATACTTTGCATTACGCTCACCGGTCTTCAAAGTAAGACATTTGAGGCAGCCTCGGCAGCCAAAGAGGTCGCCAGAGAGGAACTACCTGGCACTAAGATAGAGGTCTTCGATAGTCGTTCTGTGGCTGGCGCCTTGGGGTTTATTGTCCGGGAAGCAGCACAGGTTGCTAGTCAGGGGAGCGGGCTGGGTGAGGCTCTGAAGGCAGCACGGGAGATGATGGACAGGGTGAACTTTCTGGCTATGCTGGACACACTTTACTACCTTGCTCGGCTGGGTCGTGTTGGCAGAGCTGCTGCCTGGGTAGGGTCGGTCTTGGATATGAAGCCTGTCTTGGAACACAATCCGGCAGTTGGCGAGACGATGCCCGTGGCGCGACCCAGGACAAAAACAAAAGCTGTGGAGTGCATGCTGAAGATAATGGAGGAGAGGGTGGGCAGCTCCAAAGTCCATGTCATGGTGCACCACGCTGATGAATCGGAAGAGGCGAGGAAGCTCGCCGCTGAAATTGAATCGAGATTCAACTGCGTCGAGATGTATATAACTGAGTTCACCCCGGTTATGGGGGTGCATTGCGGTCCCGGCCTTCTTGCTATTGGTTTCTACGCTGATTAGCTGGAGAAGTTTCTGCCTCGGGTGCATAGGCTGGAACTGTGGTTGTGGCTTGCGGAAGGACGAGCCCGAGCGTGCTGGTGTTTTTGTGTCACAACTATGGTCGAGTACGGCGTTTCCCTCTTGATAGTCGTGACAATTTTGGGACCAGTAAGTCCAGGACCCTGCATCGCTCGGGGCTACCTTCTCTCAACTCTGGGAACAGGCAGTCCATAATCCTTGCCTCGAGTGTGCCTTCGGTGCATTCCGCGACCTCAAGTATGTACTCGTCCTGAGTGGAAGGTCTTTTGACTTTACCTCTGAGTTGCGGCTGAAACTTCAATTTCACTCCTTCCCGTATGAATGAGGACAGTTGGGGATAGAGAGTGCATATGCGCTCCACCAGATAACCCATCTCAAACCCTTCGCTCACATATGTAAACTCACCCCCACATCTGGGACAGCGCAAGTGTACAACGATGAGGTCGGGAAAGCTAAAGAAGTTGACCTCTTCTCCAGCAACACGTCTTCCGTCTATGGCGAAGCACCATCTACATTCGCAGGGCACCGCTTTAAGATGGGCTTCGAGGGTCTTATCGAAGTCCTTTTTGTTCATAATGCCTTGGGTATCAAACCTCCTTCATTTTCATTAAGCTTCCAAATTCCTATTTTTTCCGGCCTTTTGTGAGGCAACGGAAAAGCCGCATATCATGGAGAGAGTATAGCTGCTGCCTCGGTTCAGCGTATCAGGCTGTCAAGCTATAGCCAGCAGTAGTCGAATAGGTCTGGATACCGGCATAAGGCTAAGGTGCCCCGCCATTACCAGACAGATAGAAAAAAGTGTTCTT
>DTZC01000271.1 GCA_012961565.1 Dehalococcoidia bacterium | reverse complement strand
TGATAAGCGCTGCTTTACTTATATTTACCTCAGTAGCTAACACTTTTGATAACAGGAGGCGGAAGCCATGAAAAATAGAGGCTAGTCATCCTAAATATTCGAGAGAAGAACTCTTTTATGAAAAGTTGGAATCGGGATATATCCCAACGATGGATTCGATGTTTGAAAGTTCTTAATCCCGAGAGGAATAAACTAACTAAACGAGGTTTACCTTTTGGTGCTTTAGGAGCAAGACCTGCTTCTTCTTGATAATTGCCTTCTAAAACACTAAGGGCATAAGCAAGGGCAATAGGGATAAGGAGAGTTTCAATTCTTTTAGGGTCAGTAACCCTAGTGCCTTCGATGTCAAAGGCATTACTTTTATGATCTCTGAACATAGGTTCAATACAGAATCTATCGGCATAGTCCTCTACGATTTCTTCAGGAGAATAGCTATCAGCCATGATAATAATAGCTTCATCATAGTCTAAACCCCAAGAGATAAGGACATTAGTGGAGAAAGTGCTTTGTTTGGTTACAATTACATCTTTTAGGAAGAGATAATCACCTTTTTTGACTGAACTGACAAGCTGACCCAGACGGATGAGACGTCTTCCTGGAAGGAGAACATATTCACTCCTCTTAAGTCTTAGGCAGTAAGAGACACCAAAGTTCTTCTTGAGCCATCCTCCCAGCTTCGGAGAAGCAAATTCCCTGTCAGCTACTACTTTGATAGGGACAAATCTAAGCCAAGGTAGCTTGGAAAGTGCTTCCAAGACAGGTTTTAGGAGTTGTTTCCATTGTTGGGTGGAGGTATTACCCTTACGATCTAAAACTAACCAGTTAAGAGGAATTGTCCTCCCTTTGAAGACAATCCCTACCAAAAGGATGTTTACTACTTTCTTACGTTTAACCCAGCTTGTCCTGTCCATTGACAAGACAATCACTGGTAGTGACAAGATCAAAGGCTTGAGAAGAACCAATAGAACATTTATAAATAGTTCAGGAGAGAGCTTCTTGTTAGACAGAAAACGTCTAACTCTTTGTCTCTTCCCTGCTGTCGATGCCTCCCCAGGTAATCCATCTGCTATCTCTGAAAGGTGTGCCTTGGTCTTTTCAAGCAATATGGCTACTATTACAGCTAACAGATACCCTACTGGCTTCGATAGCTTAGGACCGTAGGCTTCAAAAGTCATTCTGAGATACCCAACTAAATATTCAAAATTTGGCATGATTGTCCTCCTTTTAGGAATTATTCCGTTTATTATCCTAATAATTATACACAAATTTAGGAGTTTTGTCATGTCTTTTTAAAAACTGTTAGCTACTGAGAGCTACCATCAAACATAACCACAGGAGGTATGCTTATGGACCATCCCACTGCTGTTGTTGAGAAAGCCCAACGCCTTGAGCAACTGCTGCAAGGTGTTGAGCAGGGCGAACCGTTGGAGCAGGTGTGCGCCGAGTTGGAGGTGCAGGTAGAGGCAGACCGTCTAGCGACCTTGCAGGCGAAATACGAGGCTGGCGGCTGCACCTGGGAGGGGTTGATCGACGGTCGCTACGGTCATCCGCAGAAGGCTAATTCTGCGTTGCGAGAGTGGCTCTACGAGCGAAAGCGTCAGGATGAGGAGTTGACCGCTCCTGAGTTGGCGAAGGAAATTGAAGCCCGGTTTGGGAAGAAGCTGAGTCCGGGTCACATCAACTACTTGCTGCGTAAGGTGGAACTGACGCGGTCTCCTGGTCGGCCGTCAAGCCAGCCAGTGGCTGAAGCCGACCTGGAAGGGTCCGAAGCCCCCAGCGGGTCATTGGACAACGCAGGGGTTTTTTTCCTAGAAGCGTCGAAGCAAGAGATGGGGGTGACACAGACGGTGGAGTGTTGTCTGGAGACAGCCTGCTGGGAGTATCAAGAGACCCATCCGGGGAAGTCACTTCGGATCGTTGTGAGCGAACCGGAGACGCTATGGCACAAACTGGACCACTTGCTCTACCTGCCAATCCTGAACATGACCCGGCCTAGGGACTTGTATTACGACCAAGGTGATGGGCTGGGTGTGCTGTATGGCTTCACCTACAAGTATCTCACCTTGGAGCATTTCTTGGGCCAGATGACCCGGTTGGGCATCGGACACCCACTGGCTGACAAACTGGCTTATTGCTACAGCCAAGGCTGGTATCCCGGTGAGGCGGAGTTGTTCATCTTCAGCGACTGGCATGTCAAGCCCCACTGGACTAAGCAAGATGCCCATTGTGGGCACGTGGCGATGTGGAAACGAGTGATGCCGGGCACCAAACAATTGATCATCAACGGTCCAGAGGGTCATCTCCTAGGGGGTTGGAACTACCCTGTGGATACCCATCTGAACCACGTGTTGGTTGACTTGGAGGCTGACCTAGCCACCAAACTGGAGCGTCCCATCGCTTATAACATCTTCGACAGCGAAGGGAGCGGCTTACCCATCGCCCAACGGTATGCCGAGGCGGACAGGGACTATATCAGCGTCCTGCCTCGGTGGGGGGATCAAAGCCTACCAGCCTTTCAGGTGCAAGGTAGGTGGCAACCAGTGGAGGGCGATCCAGACCACGAAGCGGTGGACGCCCGTTGGGCTGATACGCAAAAAGCGGCTGAGGACCCTCGCCGGCTGACCTTAATGCGTCGGGTGGGGCGCACCGATCCAACGCGGGTCTATGCTGGCCGGATACCGGCTCATCTCCCGGCGGCTGAGGTCCCGTCCACACACCGCCAGCGGTGGCAAAGTCAAGAAGGCCGCATCCGGGAGATGGTGAATGGAGTCAATCTCAATGCCAACTTCGGATACACATACGACGAGGTTCCCAGCCGCACCCGCAAGCGGCGATGGGAAGAAGCCCAAGCCAAGGTCGAAGTCACTCAGCGTAAGCTGGCAGAACACAAAGAGTCCATTGCCAACCTGTGGACGCAACTGAAGCAACTCAAGCAGACATACGCTCAACAACAGACCACCCAACAAGCATCTATTGAAACGTATAGGATAGAGTTGGCTGAGCGTCAGCAGACAGGAAAGCCTACCCGACGGTGTGAGCAACGCCTTACAAAGCAGGAACGCCAACTGGTGAACCTCACGACTCGTTTCCAGAAGCGACGGCAAAGCCTGATCGAGCGACCCTGTCGTCATCGAAAGCAGAGAAGCCAACTGAGTCGGCAATTGGCCCAACGGGAAGCAACCCGGGATGCCATCGACACCGAAACGCTATGTCGGGAGCGTCACCTAGAGAAGGATCAGATCATGTTGGACTTGCAGGTGCTCCTTACCAACCTGCACGATTGGGCCCGCCAGCATTACTTCGCCCCAGAGTGGCAACGGCTGGAGTTAGACACTGCAACAAAGTTGATCTATCGCAAGTCCGGCCAGGTCACCTGGCACGAGGATCGCATCGAGGTGGTGCTGGATGCCTATCGCTATCCCCAGCACCAGCAGGCGATGGAGGCAACCTGTCGGCGCTTCAATGAAGCCAACTTACACTGGCGAGACGGTCGTCTGCTGCACATCCACGTGGCACGAGGTCCATAATTCCAGTTATGCGATTTATAACGTGCCGCTCAAACCTGATGTTAAGTTACCCCTAAATCAGAAACTAAACACCAAGGAGGCATTTTTATGCTTAAGCTAACCCATCCAATTGTAGATGTTTGTATAGTTTGTAGCAACT
>DTZC01000270.1 GCA_012961565.1 Dehalococcoidia bacterium | reverse complement strand
TAGCACAAGTTTTACCCTCGGGAACTCGACCCTTCAGGGTCGAGACTACAGTGGTGAATTAAGATGTATCAGGGATTTGGTTATTGAGAAACGCTTTCAGCAGTTTCTGCTTTAAGTTGCATCTCATTGTATAATATAGGAGATATCAGGGTATAACCGGTGAACGCAAAAGTGAAAAGCGCGAAGCGATACACTAGAATAGTTGACAGGATGCTGGCTAAACAAGGAGTGACAATAAGGTGCAGCCGAGGATAGCCCTCTGTTCAGTCTGCCACGCGCAGATGGCTCCAAATCAGTCATTCTGCCACAACTGTGGTACAATGCTATGTCCGCACTGCCGCCACCCGCTCCCCCAGAGGTCACGATTTTGCCCCCAATGCGGCTTTCTTTGCCTCCCGGAGGAGCCAACCAGAACAACACAGCCGACAACTCCAACCACAGCAGCACAAACTCCAAGCCGGGGTAGCTTGGGCTCATCACCAGTTGCTTCACCACAGACAGCTCACCTTTCATCTCCTTCTGGCTTTAGTCCGCCACACCAAAGCAATTGCCCCCAGTGCGGCGCCGGTGTTGACCTCGAATCTGGGCGCTGCTCAGGCTGTGGCCTGCTTTATGGGAGTAAACACCGTGTTATACGACAGCAGACGCCGCAAACCGCAGGGGCAAACCGGCCACCCCCTCAACAATTGTCACCACCATACACTCCGAGGCAGCAATCAACCCCACAGGGGCAAACTGCTCCAGTTACACCTGGTTTCGCTCAACGTCCAAATTATGCCCCAGCCACCACCATACCACCGCACGCCATGCAGCCACTGCTGCCACGCCCGGTACCAGCGGCTATCAGCGCTGTTCCAGTACCTGCTACCACCTCAGCGGCGCCGAGAGCATATGATACCGTGCACCCCGGCAAGCGTGGCATGTCTGCATCCACCAGAGTGGCTTTGACCAGGCTCTCAGCCATTCTCCTCATCCTGGTCGTATCCTTCTTTATCGGCAGCGGTATTTATTACGCAATCAGCCAGACGGCAACAACGCCTTCTCCGCCACCTGTACCTGCAGCAAGTGACCAGCCAAGCATACAGAATGTCTCTGTCTCATCGATAACGGAAACAGGTGCCGTCATCTCCTGGGAGACCAATAAGCCAACTACAGGTCGAGTAGTGGTGTGTGACCCCGAGGGCGTTTGCACCTCAACAGAACTTCAGGCGACCCCAGTAGCCAATCATTCCATAACCCTGACCGGACTCCAGCCAAATACCACTTACCACTACACGGTGATAGTGCAAGATGCCAGTGGAAATGAGACCTCGGTAGAGGGAGAACTGACAACCCTAGCCTCGTCTGATACCACTCCGCCAGCAATTTCGGGGGTGAGTGTCTCCAATATTTCCGATTCAGGTGCCACCATCACCTGGATAACAGACGAGCCGACCACCTGCCAGGTTAGCTACGGGACAAGCGATGACTACAGCTTGACCGTCTCCTCAGGCAGCGAGCTTGCTACCAGCCATAGTGCCGTATTGACTGGGCTAGAGCCTGACACCACATACCACTTCACCATAATATCGAAAGACGCCAGTGGAAACGAGACAACCCTGGCAGAACACCAGACGTTCAAGACGCAGCCTGCTATACCAGTGGGCTATCAAGTTGGCTATCGCGCCCCCGATTTCACGCTCAAAGACATCGACGGAAACGACATAGCTCTCAGTGACTTCCGGGGGAAAATAGTCATAATTAACTTCTGGGCAACCTGGTGCGAGCCCTGCCTCAAGGAAATGCCCTACATCCAGGCAGTCCGGGACAACCGGTCAAGTGACGAACTGGTAATACTCGCCATCCACGTGAAAGATGGCATTGCCAATGCACAGTCCTGGATGGAGGACAAAGACTATACCTTCCATGTTCTGCTTGATTCGACTGGGACCGTGGGTGATGCCTACAACGTAAACACAGGAATACCCAAGACCTTCTTCCTCGATGCTGAGGGCATCATCAGAGAGGTAAGAAATACCGCTTTCTCCAACCAGTCTCAAATAGAAGCCATACTCGATTCTATTCAGGCAATGTAGTGCCAACCAAAATGCCAGAGAAGGGAGTTACAATCTGTTAACTGCTTCAACCCGGCTGGTGGCAACAGGGAACACTAGGGGATACGATTGAGCGCGGCTTCTCCCGCTTTAAACAGCCGGGCGATTTCAGCAACCCGCCGACCCAAAGCCTGGGCTCCCCTAAGCCCATATTCATCCTTCAACACACCGAGCTTATCCTGGGGGTCAAACCTTCCCGTCCCATGCTGGCTAGCCAGACCGGCAGCACCGAAGGGAGAACCGTACCCGTGAGGAGGTCCCACCAGAATCACACCCATCATTAAAAAGGCGGAAACGATGCTCAGTAGCGTTGTCTCTATGCCATAGTTCCGACCCCAACTCACAGCCAGGGCACCGCCTACTTTGCCACTTAGCTTCCCACGGTAGATATTGCCAAAGGCAAAAACCCGCAGCCTGTCAGTGAAACAAGCCATATAACCTGAAAGGCGACCGACATAAACTGGACTAGCCAGCAACAGGGCATCAGCATTGACCAGCTCGGGATATATCTTCACCATATCGTCCTGCTGGACACAGAACTTACCCACCTCCTGCTTTCTCACACACCAGTTGCAATGGAGACAGTCCTTCACCTCCTTACCAGCCAAGGTTATCAGCCTAGTCTCGACATCGCCAACGGCTTCAGCAGCTTTAAGACCTTCCCTGAGAAAGGCTTCTGTATTCCCACTCCTAACAGGGCTGCCACATATTCCTAGCACATTGATTCCCATTGGTCACCTCCGGTCTCAATTATATCATCACATCGCATATATCAGGAAAACTATGGACGGCAGAGACTGTTTAGCAACAACCTGTTCTTGGTGCATATTAATCCACCGATG
>DTZC01000269.1 GCA_012961565.1 Dehalococcoidia bacterium | reverse complement strand
TCACAAAAAATAATCCTGCTGCCAAACAATAAGAACATTATCCTCGCAGCCTCTCAAGTCCAATCGGTTACCTCCAAGGAAGTGACTGTTGTGCCCAGCAAGACCATGCCTCAGGGGATTGCCGCTTTAATTGCCTTCAACTACGAAGGTGGACTAGAGGAGAATGTTCAAGCCATGAATGAGGCAATTACCACGGTTAAGACCATCGAAATTACCAAGGCTGCCCGCAGTACACAGATAAAAGGAGTAAGGATAGAGAAAGGGCAGTCAATTGCTATAGTGGATGATGAGGACTTGGTAGCCGCCAATGATGACATGAACAAAGTCCTTTTCCAGGCCCTTGAGACAGCAGGTATTGAAGCAGCCGAGGTAGTAACTGTATACTACGGAGCCGATGTTGAAGCTTGCCAGGCAGAACAACTAACGCAGGAAATCCGAGATAAGTATCCTAGCAAGCAGGTGGAAGTGGTATCCGGCGGACAGCCTCATTACCACTACATAATTTCCCTAGAATGATGTCTTCAGAAGGAGCAAAAGCATGGTCAAAATAGTAACTGACACAGGCTCCGACATAAGTCCAGAACTAGCCCAGCAGTTAGATATAACTCTTGTACCACTATATGTCAGATTCGGAGAAAAAGTCTACCGCGATGGTATCGATATCGATCCCGATGAGCTTTACCAGCGGCTGGAAACCGACCCAATTCACCCCACCACTTCAGCCCCATCACCAGGAGACTTCACTGAGACTTACAAAAAACTAGCTCGGGAAAGCGATTCAATTGTCTCCATTCACCTCACCAGCAAGCTCAGTGCCACCTACGATGCGGCTCTGCAAGGCAGAGAGGCACTTACCGAAACCAAATGCCAGGTTGAAATCGTCGATTCCAGGTCGATTACCGCAGGACTGGCTTTAATCACTATTGCCGCAGCTACCGCTGCCAAAGCTGGCGAAAGCCTGTCCCGAGTATTAGCCCAAGCCCATAACGCTATCCGTCAGATTCGCATGGTGGGTCTGCTGGACACACTGAAATACGTAGCCAAGGGAGGACGCATTGGCAAGGCTGCCTCCTTGCTAGGAACAGCACTTAATGTCAAGCCAATGCTTACTTTACGAGATGGCGAAGTTCACCCCGCTGGGCTCGCCAGAACCAGAGATAGGGGAATAGCCCGACTCTGCGATTTTGTTAAGGCAGCAGTGCATGTGCAAGACTTAGCCTTAGCCTGCAGCACCCGAGACAGTTCCTTCCAAACATTGGTCGAGAAGATAGCTATCCTGCTCCCCAAGATTCGCCCAAAGATATTCAGGATTGGAGCAGCATTGGGAGTCCATGCGGGTCCTGGTGTCTTACTAGTGGCAATTAGAGAAGGTGAACGCTAGTGACCTCTCCATCGCTCATCGAAGTCGAGCCGCTACGCACCATTCTCAAAATGGAATCTCAGCGAAACTACAATAACAGTGCCGTAATCGGTGGTCTCGACAAATTCCTGCTCAGATGGGCAAAACACAACAGGGGCAAGATAAACTCTCCCAAATTTCTGGCAGACTTCCACCGACTCCAGTTAGTTGCCCCTAATTACGCCGCCTGGGACAGTCAAAAACGGAAGGCCTGGATTAAAGACGTTCTCGATTGGTTAGCACAGGTTGAGAGAGTATCAGGCCACCCCACAGCTAAGAAGGCTCCATCCCGCTCAAAGACATCCAGCCACCCAATATATGATTCCAAAGCCCCGGCTACAATCGTCAACGTGGGGCTGGATTCGCCAGTGACCTCTATCAAAGGAGTTGCCGCCAATCTAGCCAGTAAGCTAACTAGGTTAGGGATAAAGACAATTCGTGACCTGCTTTACTTTTTCCCCAGGCGTCATCTCGATTATAGCCAGAGAAGACCCATCGCTGAACTTGAAGTCGGTGAAGAGCAGACCATCCTGGCAACAGTATGGGAAGCTAGAATAACTAAACTCGGTACCCAACAGGGTACTGAAGTCATTGTCGGCGACGAGACAGGGAATATCAGGGCCGTTTGGTTCAATCAACCCTTTCTGGCTAGGAATTTCACCACAAATGCCCAAGTAGTGCTTAGTGGCAAGGTATCAGAATTCAAGGGGCAAAAAGTTTTCGAATCACCGGAATGGGAACTGGTCGAAGACAAAGAGCTGGTCCACACCGGACGTCTGGTCCCTGTTTATCCTCTAACTCGGGGGCTCTACCCCCGCCAAGTGAGAAATCTGGTAAAGAAGGTGGTGGACAACTGGATATGGCAAGTGGAGGACTTTTTGCCGGCAGAGATAAGAAGTCGATGTCAGCTGCTGGATTTGTCCAAGGCAATTGTCCAAGCCCATTATCCAGATAGCCATCTGATGAAAGCTGAAGCCAGAAGGCGTCTGGCTTTCAACGAACTGTTTCTTCTTCAACTAGGCGTACTTAGCAAGAAACGCGACTGGCAGGAGAGCCAACCAAGTAGCGCTTTCATCGTAAACAGGGATAACGTTAACAAGTTTCTCGACTGCCTACCTTTCACGTTGACCTCAGCCCAACAGCGAGTGCTCCAGGAAATCCTCTCGGACATGCAAATGCCCAAGCCGATGTCACGTCTCCTGCAGGGCGAGGTAGGCAGCGGCAAAACTGTGGTAGCCACTGTTTCGCTGCTGGTGGCCGCTGACAATGGCTATCAGGGCGCCCTTATGGCGCCAACCGAGATACTCGCTGAGCAGCACTTTTACAATATCTGCCAGCTTCTAACCCGAACAAGCAGCAAAAAGGATGAGCGTGGCAATCTTGCCCGTTTCCACGGACTCTTTCCCCGATCCATCACCTTTGCACTGCTGACCGGAAGCACACCTGAAAAGGAAAGTTTACACAGAGAAATACAAGAGGGGAACATAGACATCGTAATCGGCACTCATGCCCTTATCCAGAAGGAAGTCCAATTCTCCAAACTCCGCCTGGCAGTGATCGATGAACAACACCGCTTTGGTGTTTTGCAACGTTCGGCGCTGCGGCAGAAAGGATTTAACCCTCATATACTGGTAATGACAGCCACCCCCATTCCACGGACTTTGGCACTAACTCTTTACGGAGATTTGGACCTGTCAATCATAGACGAGCTGCCACCGGGAAGACAGGAAATAAAGACAAGATGGCTCAAACCAGAACATAGAGATAGGG
>DTZC01000268.1 GCA_012961565.1 Dehalococcoidia bacterium | reverse complement strand
GGACATTCCTGTCTTATAAAGGTGAAATAGACTTGATACCCATCGTTGACAAGGGCAACGCACTCCTCAACGTATATTCAGCGATCGCCGTAAATCCAGAGAGGAATCCCGGGGTCAATTATGAAATGGCAAAGAATATGGTGGACTTCCTCATCTCCCCAGAAATACAGGGGCTGATTGGCAATTACGGCGCTGAGAAATACGGCTCACCATTATTCATACCCTGTGCTGGAGTCGAACCCAGTGAAATGGAGTGATGTGCTTTGACCGAGCTATGGCAGGGGTTAGTAAAAGCAGTAGAGCTTATAGTATCCCGTGACCCTGAGGTCATGGAGATAACCGTGAGGTCGCTGGCAATCTCTGCTACCTCCTGCACCATCACCGCGTTGGTCTGCCTGCCATTAGGCAGTCTCATCCACTTTAGCCGCTTTGCTGGCAAGAGAGCACTGGTCAACCTGATACAGACCTTTTACAGCGTCCCTACTGTTGCCATCGGTCTCTTTATATTCGTGCTGCTTTCCCGGGCGGGACCATTGGGCGAACTGGGGCTATTGTTCACACCCATAGCTATGGTGTTAGGACAGGTACTGCTGGTAATGCCTATCATGCTCGGGCTCACCATCTCTGCTCTCAGCAGCATCGATAAGGCTGTATTTGAAACTGCTATTTCCCTGGGTGCCAGCGGAACTCAAGCCTCCATCCTCACCCTCAGGGAGGCAAGATTCGCAGTACTGACAGCAGTAATAATGGCTTTTGGCCGGGCAATCTCAGAAGTCGGACTATCTTTGATGGTCGGTGGTAATATCAAGGGTTTCACCAGAACACTGACCACCGCCATATCGCTCGAAACATCCAAAGGTGATATTGAGCTGTCAATCGCCCTAGGGATAATACTGATTTCTCTGGCACTGATAATAAACGTGGTGTTAAGCAGACTCCAGCAGAGGTGATAGAAGATGGCGTTGCTGGAAACCAGAAGCCTGGGACATGAATATGGGGGGCAAACAGTGCTGAAGAACATAAACCTGGAAATCAGCAGGGGTGAGGTGTTTGCCCTGATCGGTCCTACCGGTGCTGGCAAGACGACACTGCTGAGACTGCTTGACCTGCTTGAAATGCCCTCCACAGGCGGAATTTATTTTGACGGCAGGGACGTAACAAGTTCAGAACAGTCCAGACTGGAGATACGCCGCCGCATGTCATTCGTCCAGCAGAAACCGATAGTGTTCTCGATGAGCGTTTATGACAATGTCGCCTGTGGACTCAGATGGAGACAAAGGAAGGGCAGTAATACCCGCAAGAAAGTAATGGCGGTACTGGAGCTGGTCGACTTAGCTGAACATGGCGACAGGAACGCCAAGACACTTTCCGGCGGCGAGACGCAACGGGTTGCTATAGCCCGGGCTCTGGTCACCGAGCCTGAAGTACTGTTTCTTGATGAGCCCACTGCCAACCTGGACCCAGCTTCTATCTCTAAAGTCGAGGAGCTTCTGGCACAGATAATTCAGGAGCAGAGGACAGCCATAGTAATAGCCACCCATGATTTGTCTCAAGGACAACGTCTCGCCCACAGGGTCGGTGTACTGATAGGTGGCGAGATACTGCAGGTGGGGAGTCCAGCAGAGATATTCCGCTCACCCCGGACAAAAGCGGTAGCCGAGTTCGTCGGCGTGGAAAACATCCTCAATGGCATCATAAGAAGCAAGGAGAATAATCTGGCAACCATAGAGGTAGATGGTCAGTTCATCGAGGCAGTTTCCCACTTTGCCGTTGCAGAGAAGGTCAGCGTCTTGATTCGACCTGAAGACATAACCTTCACACTGGCCAAGGAGACGACAAGTGCCAGAAACGTCTTTGTGGCAGAGATAACCCGAGTAACTCCCTTAGGACAGCTGGCGAGAATTGAAGCTGATTGTGGCTTTATCCTTCTGGGAGTGGTCACCCGGAGGTCGGTAGATGAGCTACAGCTCAGCCCGGGCAAAAAGTGTTATACCAGCTTTAAAGCCACAGCAGTACACGTAATCAAGAGGTGGAGCTAGGCTGTCATTTACTCAATTGCCCGGCTGGCTCGACTACCCCGGAAGCTAGTTGCTTTTCCTGTAGACTGGGTGATCTCTAGCCTGCTTTCAGGCACGTTTCTTCCGCAGTTCATCCGCTATCCAGGAACACCAGGCTTGTATACCGACACCTGTTTTGCAGGAGACTTCAAAGACCTCAATCGTCGGATTCAGCCCTTTTACTGCCTTACGGAATCCGGTCACATCAAATTCGAAATGAGACAAAAGGTCAATCTTGTTTATCACCAAGACATCAGCTTCGGTGAACATCAGGGGATACTTCAAGGGTTTGTCATCACCTTCAGGTATGCTGGAAATCACCACTTTCTTGTGCTCACCCAGGGTGAACTCAGCAGGGCAGATGAGATTGCCCACGTTCTCTATCAGTAATATATCAGCTCTCTCCAGGGGCAGCTTGTCCAGAGCCGATGTCACCATATGGGCTTCTAAAGAGCAGCTACCACCAGTGTTTATTTGAACAACCGGCACGCCCTGCTTGTCTATCCTGTCAGCATCTATTTTGGAAGCCACGTCGCCTTCGATAACCGCTAACCTCAGTTCGCCTTTAAAGTGCTCGATTGTCTTTAAGATAAGGCTAGTCTTGCCTGAACCTGGCGACGACATGAGGTTAATGGCTAAAATGCCATGCTTGTCCAGAACCTGGGTATTCTGGGCGGCTATGGCATCATTGGCACTGGTGACATTCTTCAGGACTTCTAACTTCTTCACTGCTCGACCTCTATACTCTCCACATAACAGTCTCGTCCACTGACCACCTCAAGGCTGGCGCTCCCGCAGTCTGGACAGACCCAGATGGAATCCCGAGGGTTAAAGCTGGCTAAACAATGTCGACAGCGTAGTTCTGCCGGGACCAGTGTGAAGTTGACGGTAGCCTCCTCGGCAGCGCTGCCCTTTTTGAGGAATTCAAAGTAAAACTGTACGCAATCGCCGACGACTCCTGAGAGCTCACCGATGACCAGATTAATCCTAGTGACCTTGTTTGCCCGGGCTGCTTTCGCTTCCTTGAGCACAATGTCCAGAATGTTTTGAGTTATGGTCAGTTCATGCATCCTATTTGCCGTCTTTGGCAACTTCAGCGTTTCGATTATAGTCCTTTACCTCGAGCTTTTCAAAACCTGCTGCCAAGGAGACTGTTTACTAATGTAGCTGTAAGGCTTTAGCCAGCCCTTATTTTTGCCT
>DTZC01000267.1 GCA_012961565.1 Dehalococcoidia bacterium | reverse complement strand
TGGCTAAAGCCTTACAGCTACATTAGTAAACATCCTTCTGTAAGACATTATTATTGAGCCGCAACATTCTAGACTGCTAAACACGCTCAATGATAGTGTCTATCAGCTCCCTGCCGACGCAGGTCCGACCGCCAGAATCAATCCCACTGAGATAACGGTAAGCCCAGCAAAGGCCAGCCATATCAACTGGTAACTTCCCATGGTATCAAAAGTTAACCCAGCAAAGACAGGTCCCACAATGCCACCAATTGCGCAAACACCCATAATTGTCCCCAACACCTTACCGAAAGAAGCTCTGCCAAAATACTCACTTAGCATAGCCCCCCTCAAAGTGACGCCACCGCCAAGTGCCATCGAGAAGAACAGTAGGAAAAGAATCATTGCCGACCACGCAGATGCATATGACAGGGCTATCATCGCCACTCCTGTCAAGCAGTATGTAATAGCCATAAGATATCTCTTATTGAACATATCCGCCAGCCAGCCAAAGCCAAACCTGCCGATAAGACTGAGTAAAGGGACAGCCGCTGCCACAAAAGCAGCATTTGCTCTAGTCACACCAATACTACTGAGGTATGGCATAATATGAATGACAACAGCAGTAAGGATTAGCCACCGAACAGACTCAGCAATACCTATAAACCATAAAGTCCGGCTCTTAATGACACTCAAAAAGCTGGTCTCGGCAATCTCTGAATCAATCCCGGAATCTACCATCTCTGCTTCCGCATCACCATCAAGATGATAGCCATACTGCTCGGGTCTGTCCCTTATAACAAGTGCCAGGGGGATCCCGAGAACCCACATGCCTAAAGCGAAGATAACCAGGGCGGTTCTCCAACCGTAAGCATCGATTAACCAAGGGACAAGTGGCACCATTATGCCACCAGCCCCAAACCCGCACGCCACTATTCCCAGTGCTCTGCCAATATTTCTCTTGAACCAGTTAGCCACTGCAGTATACAGCACCACACTGGTACAACCACCAGCACCGAGAGACAGGAGCAAAAAACCAGCGTATAACGTAATGAGCGATTGGGTCCGGCTGAGAAAGAGAAGACCAAAGCCTACGGTAATAACTCCAAAAAGCACCAGCTTTCTCGAGCCAAAGCGGTCAACAAGAAAACCTATCAGCGGTGCCAGGATGCCCATCTCGAGTCCACGCAGTGAGACGCCGATGGAGACTTCAGTGTAGCTCCAGCCAAACTCCTCCACTATTGGTTCGAAAAAGGCAGTGAACCCAAAGAAGATGATACCGGCAACATAAAGGGCAATAAAAAAGCTGGCGGCTGCTATCCACCATCCATAAAAGACCGATTTCATCTTAGACTATCTATCAACGGAGGCAGGTGCCGAATTTCTGCCTCAGCTTCGGTTTCTCAATCTTGCCGGTTGGATTCCGCGGTACCTTATCAAATATTATACGCCTCGGTCTGCAGTACCTGGCAAGATTCTGTTCACAGAATGCCGTTACCTCAAATTCAGTGAGGGTCTCGCCAGGTCTGACGTCAATTATGGCAACTGGTATCTCGCCAAGCCTTTCATCGGGGACTCCAATCACCGCCACATCGTAAATCTTGGGATGACTGTGGAGAATTTCTTCTACCTCAGCGGGATAAATGTTTTCGCCGCCACTGACTATCACATCTTTTTTCCTGTCGACCAGGTAAATAAAGCCCTCGTCATCCATCCTTGCCATGTCACCGGTATACAACCAGCCGTCCTTTATGGTCTCTGCAGTCTTCTCTGGATTCTTATAATATCCTTTCATCACGCCACAACCCTTGACAATCAGTTCACCAACCTCACCCTGAACCACATCTTCACCCCGCTCATTGACGATGCGGACCTCCCAATTAAATCCAGCCTTTCCAATAGCCCCCACCTTTCTCTCATTTTCTATACCCAAGTGCACGCATCCCGGACCCGTTGCCTCACTTAATCCATAGTTGGTATCATATTGCATTTCAGGAAAGTATGCCTTCCAGCGCTGGACCAGGCTGGGAGGCACCGGCTGAGCCCCTATATGCATGAGTCGCCAGCAGCTCAAGTCATAATCCTCTTTCTTCAGCTCCCCCTTATCCAGTGCCACCAAAATGTCATGTACCCAGGGTACCAGAAGCCAGACAATGGTCCCCCTCTCCCTCTCCACAGTCTCAAATACATTCAAAGGACTGAACTCTGTAAGAATGGTAGCCTTACCGCCTACCATTAGATTGCCGAACCAGTGCATCTTTGCACCTGTATGGTATAGCGGTGGCAACAGAACGAAGTTGTCTTCATGCCTCTGGTAATGATGGGCTTTCTCCGTAACGGCAGCGCACACCATATTTCTGTGCGTCAACAATATCGGTTTGGGCGCTCCGGTCGTCCCTGAAGTGAAATATAGACCACATCCATCTTCTTCGTCTAGCTCAACATCTGCCCGATTAGGCGAGGCACATGCTATAAAATTATCAAAATTCTCCATCTCCCCTGGCGTGTTTTGACCAACAATGATATAACGTTCTATCGAAGATAATTCACAGCGGACTGACTCCACTCTTTCAACGAACTCCTCCCCCAGAATTATAGCCTTGGCTTCAGCAATTTCAGCACAGTATTTGAAATCCCTGCTGGTGAATCTGAAGCTGAGCGGGACCGCCCAGGCTCCAGTTCTTATGATGCCAAAGTAGGCTACCAGCCAGTTGATGGAGTTCATCATCCAGTGTATTACCTTATCACCCTTGTGAATCCCGATGCCCATCAACGCATTGCAAACTCTGTTCACCCTTCTATCAAACTCCTGCCACGTGATTTCTCGTCTCACCCCACTGCTCGGCTTCAACTCAACAAGGGCGATTTCATCAGGATAAATTCTCGCATTTTCAGCCAGCATGCCTGATATACTAGCCATTTCTCCAAGCCTCCATTCCAATTATCAAACCGCTCACCGCGTGGTCAAACCGGGTAGGAAAGTGGCAACCTGCGGAAAGGCTAGCAGGATACCTATCATGAGTACCAACGCCCCGAGAAATGGGAATATCCCCTTGAAAATGGTCTCCAGTGGCACATCCTCAGCAATTCCATTGATTACATATACGTTCACCCCTACCGGCGGTGTGATAACCCCCATTTCTGTCACCAGCACAATTATCACACCAAACCAGATAGGGGCAAGGCCCAGCGCCATAACCGCCGGATAGACAATGGGTATGGTAAGCGTTATCAAGGCTAAGGCATCCATAAAACAACCCCCCAGCAAGTAGACAAGGACTATCACACCCATGATAACCATCGGAGATAGCGGCAGACTGACCACCCACTCGGATAACACTAAAGGGATTTTCGTTACCGCTATAAAGTGCCCAAACACTGTAGCTCCAGCTACAATGACCATCACCATACAGGTTATGCGCAGAGCATCCTTGATAGCGTTTACAAAACCCTGCCAGTTGAGCTGACGCCTGACCAGACCGATAAGTAATGCACCAGCAGCGCCAGCACCACCGGCTTGCGTGGGACTGAACCAGCCAAGGAATAGCCCGGTTATGACGAAAACAAACAAGACCACCGTCTCGATAATTCCCACAATCACGCCAGCCCTCTCCCTCCAATTTGCCATCGCTCCTACAGGCGCAAAAGAGGGATTTCGAATACAAATAAGAGACACTGTCATGATAAAAAGTCCGGCAAGAATGAGACCCGGAAACACTCCTGCCACGAACAGCTTGCCTATCGATTGCTCCGTCATTATCCCATAGATGATGAAGATGGTACTAGGAGGTATTAGTATGCCCAGGCTGCCAGCAGCAGCCACGCAGCCTGTTGCTAGCGAATCATCGTAGTTGTACCTCTTCATTTCAGGCAGAGAGACTCTTCCCATAGCTGCTGCGGTAGCAGTTGTTGAGCCGCATATAGCAGCAAAACTGGCGCAAGCGGCAACAGTGGACATAGCTAGACCACCTCGCAATCTACCCAGCAATGCATGGCTGGCATCATAGAGCCTCCGACTCATGCCTGAAGCAGCAGCAATAGAGCCCATAAATACAAACATGGGAATAACCGTAAGAGCATAAGAGGAAAAAATGTGAAAGATATCCCGAGCCAGAATGCTGAGCCCCGCTTGTGGTGAGACCAAAAAACTAAAACCTATAAATCCAACAATAGCCATGGCAAAGCCGACTGGCATGCGCAGAAGAAAAATGACAACCAGGATGACGATGCCAATAGTACCAATAACTAATGGGTTCATTTCTTTGCTTTACCCAAGACCTGAACGCATTGCACCAGCAGTACCAAAAATACCACAATGGAGCAGATAGCTATGCCATAAACGAGCGGATAGAAAGGTATCCTCTGAGTCATAGAGACCTCTCCGCTTATCTGCAGTGTACGCCCAAATTCGTAGCTCTGCCACCCCAGCAACATAAACAATACCATCCCACAAGCATAGGTAAAGCCAGCAATAGCTCTCTGTGCCTTCGCGGGAAGCCTCGATACCAAGAATTCCACTTCAATGTGTCCATGTAGAACCTGAGTTTGAGCTACAGCAAAAGCTACCACGACCACTCCTAAAAAACCGACTACCTCAATCCCACCAGGGACAGGCCAGTTGAACAGTTTGGCAGCTATTATGTCAACTACGATCAGAACCAGCATCAGCACTAAAGCGACGCCAGCTACCCAGTTGAGCCAATTGCTCAATAACCTAATGAATTTATCGAAATTCTCCATCTTGTCACGCATGCTAAACGGAGATGACAAATTTTCAGGGGGTGCTCGAAAAGTTATTGTTTCCGCTGGAGACACCCCCTGAACGGAACCTGTCTTTAAGAACCTGCTGTCCTTACTTACTTATTTCGCCAGCTCTTTTTTCACCCACTCTATGCAGGATGTCTCTGACGGCATTCTCTCCGTCCAATACTTCACCTGCTGCATCAAATATTCTTCATACTCAGCAGCCGGGAGCCCCATAGCTGTCTTCTCGGTTATATACTGGCTTACGAGCGGTCTGGTAGCTTCCACCCATCTTGCCATCTCTTGTGGTGGCAATTCGATTAGCTCCCTTCCCTCAAAAGTGAGGAAATAGTCAATTCCGGCTCTGTCATAATACGTCCACACTTTGCCATGTTTCTCTATCCACTCCTCGCTGAGCTCAGTAAAGACCTCTTTCACATTATCAGGCAAGCTATCCCATTTAGCCTTATTCATCACAACAAACATATTGGCAGTATAGCCAATGTCATAGCAACCGGTGACATACTTCACCACCTCAGCTTGTTTCCATCCTTTAAGCACCTCACGTGGTGTAAAACTACCATCAACCGTTCCCTTGGACATAAGCTCATACGCCTCTGCTTGAGACGCACCATATCCCCTCGCTCCAAGGGCTTCCATAATCTTGGCCCCTATACCTGTACATCTTATGACCAGCCCTTTGAGGTCCTCCATGGTACGTACCGGCTTCTTGGTTGTAAAAACAACACCCGGTCCGTGAGCATGGAAATAAAGTACGTGCACATCGTCAAATTCCTTGGGCTTGAATTTATGGTAAAAGTCGTTAGCTACTTTAGTGGCTACCCATCCATTGGGATAAGCATGAGGCATATCAACCAGTTCAGTGGCAGGAAAACGCCCCATAGTATAAGCCAGAACAGACATACCAATGTCAGAGATGCCGCTGACCACACCATCATAAATCTTGGGCGCTGGAGTTAACGTACCTCCCGAATAGTAGGTAATCTCCACCCTGCCATTGGTACGCTCATTGACTTCCTGGCAGAACTGGTCGGCCAGTATGGAGTGTAAATGGGTGGGCGGAAAAAAGTTGCTGTAAGTCAGTTTGATAGTTTCCGTTGGTGCCGGTTTTGCACAAGAGCTGATTGTTGATGTGCTGATAACCATGAGCACCACCATCACAAGAAACATCGTCTTTTTCATCACTTAACCTCCAAAAAGATTACTTCTGCTATCTTTTCACATACTCGACCTGATAAGGTGAAGGAGGGGTTAAATACAGTTTTTTTCAGATTGTTAGTTTTTCTGCACCCGCACTTTCCGAAAAAGGATGCACTAAATCACGGAAAGATTGCTTGTGATAGATAGGTTAGGTAAGGCAGGATATTCAGGACTGTGACCCCGGAGTTACTGTATCATACAGTAACTTAGCCCAGAGTCACCGGCAGTAGATGTACTTATTAGCAGGCATCGGAGCTTATTCCCCTCATCTGTTTTCGCGGAATAAAACTCCCGCAACAATCACGTCTGATTTTATAATACCCCTGCTCCTGTTGTCAACATCGCGAATTGACTGTAAACTGTCAACTGTTGGTCGGTGAGAATCCCGGATGATTATCAAGCCAAGCCTCCA
>DTZC01000266.1 GCA_012961565.1 Dehalococcoidia bacterium | reverse complement strand
GAATGCCTCTTGCTGTCACTGGATACAGCAGCGGCTGACACCCCTCGCGATGCCACACAAAGGAGGTAGCTCTATAGAACAGTAAGAGGAGAGGAAGTCTAAGTCATAGGAAACTTCATTTAGCACTTATCTATCCTTAGCCAAACGACCTGAAGAAACCACTGATTGAAGATAGAGGAATCAAGAAGAACCACTAGGCCCTCCCTACCCCACCTGTTCCAATCATCATAGAATAGAAGAGATATAGTCAAAAACAGCCTAGGCACGCGAATTACCTGCTGACCAAGCAAGCGCTGCCGGGGCCGTCTTGATTCTTGCTGACAAGAGCTGGGATGCATTTTGGATAACGCTTTAGCGATTGCTGCCTCTGCAGGTACCTTCCCCTTAAAGGTGATAAGAGCAAACTGCAGGCATCAGAGGCGGAGGTGCTGGTAGCCTAGGTCTCACTTATCTTCACTACTCCGCACCCGCCCCCAGATTGCTATGGCTCTTGCTAGAGAATCAACGTCAGTCATAGCATCGGAACCTTTCTCAAAGCAAACTCGCATGCAATTATTCAATAGCAGAGCGCCAATGCCCTCAATACCAGAACGAACAGCCGCCAGTTGAATCACCAGACTCACACAATCACGACCGTCCTCTATCATCTTCTCGATGCCACGGATCTGTCCCTCAATCCTCCTGAGGCGCTTCAAAAGTGCCTCCTGCGATACCCCTACTTCTCTTGTCTTTGCCATTGTACCCTCCGCAAATGCACCTCTTGATATTACCCTACCCTGCAGGGTATAATTTTACTCAGCAGAGCACCACCTAGCCAGCATCTTGATATATTTTAGCACTGATTATGCTTGGACGTCACGTAAATCCGCCGAAAGGAGAGGAGGGTATCAGTGAATCAATTTAAGCCAAAGATAGTAGGACTATTTTGCAACTGGTGCTCATACAGGGCATCTGATTTAGCCGGTACTTCGAGGCTGAAATATGCATCTAACGTGAAGATAATACGAGTGATGTGTTCTGGACGCGTAGATGAGAGATTGGTACTCAAAGCATTCGCTCTGGGTGCTGACGGTGTTTTAGTTTGTGGCTGCCATCCGGGCGAGTGTCACTATAACAAGGGAAACCTGAATGCCAGAAGGAGAATTACCGGATTGAAGCCTTTCCTTGAGGCTATAGGTATTGGTAAAGACAGACTCAGGCTGGAATGGATATCAGCATCCGAAGGCCCAAAGGTAGCCGAGGTTGTCAATAGCTTCACTCAAACCATAAAACAGCTTGGCCCGAGTCCATTCAATAGGAGACAAAATGAGCATTGAGTTTGCACCCACCATTTGCCCATATTGCAGCTGTGGCTGTGGCATTTACCTAGTCGTTGAAGATGGAAAAATAATCGGACAGGAGCCATGGAAAGAGCACCCTATAAATGAAGGGGCAAACTGTCCTAAGGGGAAGAACGCCTATGCTTTTCTTTACAGTAAAGACAGACTGAAAGTTCCCCTAGTGAAAAAGAACGGCACATTTAAAGAAACCTCATGGGATGAAGCGCTGAGGCTTGTTGCCTCTAAGTTCAAAGAAGCGACTCCTGAGACTTTTGGAGCTCTAGGCTCAGGGAAAACATCAAATGAAGAAAGCTATCTATTGCAGAAATTTGTGCGGGTAGTTATGGGCACAAATACTGTCGAATACGTAGGGCGATTATGCCATTCTTCAGCTGTAGCAGCACTACTTCCAGCAGTAGGGTCGGGGGTTATGCAAACATCTCAGCCTGAAATCGAGCTTGCTGATTGCATCTTTCTTGCTGGGGTCAATATTATGGAGACCTTTCCCATGATCGCCAGAAGAGTTTTCAGAGCAAAAGGCAAAGGCGCCAAAGTCATTTACAGCGACCCAAGAAAGACCGCTACCGCCAAATATCTCGCCGATATACACCTACCACTTAAGGCAGGCACAGATGTGGTTCTGGTGAATGCTATGATGAGCATCATTCTGGCTGAGGCATTGGAGGACAAGGAGTTTATCGCAACTAGGACTGCAGACTTCGAGCAACTGCGCGATTTCCTTTGTCACATGAACTTAAAGCAAGCAGAGGAAATCACTGGCGTGCCACTGGAAAAGATCAGAGAGGCAGCGATTACATTCGCAAAGGCAGAGAGGGCATGTATTCTCTATGACCAAGGCATATGCCAGCACACGGTGGGTGCTGATAATGTTAAAGCCCACGCTGACCTAGCACTTCTTACCGGTAATATTGGTAAGCCGGGCACTGGGGTAAATTCAATGAGAGGACAGATAAGTGGCGAGGGCACTGGCGACATGGGTTGCCTTGCCGTTTTCTACCCCGGATTCAAGCGTGTAGGTGAGGAAACAGCAAAGTTCTTCGAAGACGCCTGGGGAGTAAGCAACCTGCCAACTAAACCTGGCCTTACCTACATTGAGATGTTGTACAAATGCCCCTTCCTTTATATCGTAGGCACAGACCCCATGATGGCAGTACCGGATGTTAATAATTTAAGGAAAGCTCTGGAGAAGGCTAGTTTCATCGTAGTGCAGGATATTTTTCTCACTGAGATAGGCAAGCTTGCCGATGTGGTATTGCCGGCAGCAACTTGGGTAGAGAGAGAAGGCACTCATACTTACGTAGACAGAAGAGTGCAAAAGATAGAAAAAGTTATCGAACCACCGGACGAGGCCAAGCCTGACTGGTGGATCATATGCCAGCTAGCTGACAGGATGGGATACAAAGATAATTTCAATTTCTCATCAGCAGGCGAAATATTTGAGGAGATAAGGAAATGTGTTCCCCAGTATAAGGGGATAAGCTACGAGCGATTGAAGAAAGCAGTGGGCGGAATCCACTGGCCTTGTCCTTCAGAAGACCATCCAGGCACACCCACCATGTTCTTGCAGAAGTTCACCACTCTGGACAGTCTTGGGCATTTTCAGGTGGTAGACTTTAAGCCTCCTGCTGAACAACCCGATGACGAATATCCGTACGTGCTGACCACAGGCAGGAGCATATTTCATTACCACACCGGGACAATGACTCGCAGAACGCCAAAATTGAATGACGAGGTTCACCATGGCTTTGTGGAAATCAATCCCGAGGATGCCCAGAGGTCAGGGGTGCGAGATAAAGATGTTGTCACGCTAAAAACAAGGCGGGGCAGCATAGAAGTTAAAGCTAGAATAACTGATGAGGTGCCGCCAGGGCTAATGTTTATTCCTTTCCACTTTACCGATTCTTGCGCTAATGTGCTCACCATCCCGGCATTAGACCCGAGCTGCAAGTGTGCTGAAACTAAAGTATGTGCCGTCAAAATAGAGGTGAAGAAATGAAAAGAGAGCAATATATAGCTAGCACCACAGATAAGGAAATACTGAAAAAAGGCGAATGTGGCGGTGTGGTCACTTCACTGCTCAAATTTGCACTGGAGAGCAAAAGGGTAGACGCCGTGGTTGCAGTGAAGGCGAGGAATGGCAACAGGTATGACGGTGTCCCAGTGTTAATCTCCGAACCAGGCAAGGTTATAGAGACTGCTGGCGCGTTACACTGCACTTCACCAAACATAGCCCGCTATGTAAAGGAATATATGGATGGTGCCTCTGGTCTGAAGGTAGCTATTGTTGTTAAACCGTGCGACGCTAAGGCAATCATCGAGCTGGCCAAGAGAAACCAGATAAAACTGGATAACTTAATCCTCATCGGTCTCAACTGCACCGGTACTCTGCCCTCAGTCAGAGCCGAGAAGATGATGAGGGAGGTGTTTGGGATAGACCCAGCAGATGTCTCTGCTGAAGATATCGATGATGATAAGCTGGTAATCACACTGGCGGATGGTACACGAAAGGAGAAGAGACTAACAGAAATAGAAGAGCAAGGATACGGTAGGCGCGAGAACTGTCGCAGGTGCGAGACGAACATCCCGATAATGGCAGATATTGCCTGCGGCAAATGGGGAACCTCAGATAAGAGCACGACTTTTGTCCAGGTCTATACAGAAAAGGGTGCCGACCTTATTGACGCTGCCGTCTCAGCCGGCTACATTAGCGTTACACAACCCGAGCCTGAGGCAGTACAAGTTAGAAGAAAAAAAGATGACGATGCGATACAAATGGCTAAGCGATGGCAAGAGAGGGATTTCTCCAGCTTGAAGCAAATGAACATCAACCAGAGGTTCGGGTATTGGTTTAGCCAATTCGCCCGCTGCATCAAATGCTATGGTTGTCGCGACGCCTGTCCAATATGTTACTGTAAGGACTGCCATTTAGAAGCTGATAGAGGATTGGTGCCACCAGGCGAAATCCCGCCAGATGTGATGTTCCCCATGGTCCGGATTACGCATGTGATGGACTCCTGCGTTAATTGTGGGCAGTGCCAGGATGTCTGTACCATGGAGCTCCCGCTGTCCCGCCTAATCTTCCTTTTGAATATAGAACTGCAAGACATCTTCAAATATCAGCCAGGGAGGGATATAGGTCAGCTCCCCCCGTTAAGGACGGTCACAGACCAGGAACTAAGTCTGAGTGGGGTCGATGTTACCTTTTAGTCCCAATTTTCATCAAAATACAAAAATACATAAGGAGGTTTCCCTGTGCATGCTAGCATCCTGAAGCCAATTACCGAGATTCTGAGCATCTCAAGCCTGGCCAAGCGGGTATGGCTGTGGCAATTGTGCTGCAAAGTACCACTCGGGAGACGGAGCAGAAATTAGAGAAATGGCAGAACGACTCAAGCAGGGGAGCACTCGTTGCAGGCTGGGCTTGCACCGACAATGAGATGAGCCTATGCAAGCTCTTAATAACGCAAAAGATGCTGAACGAAGACCTTAAACACCAGACCGAGCAAGCTGACTCCACAGGGACTTAGTGGTACGAGGAGGGCAGTGAAAATGCACCGCATTTAGAAAATGAAGATTATGAGGAGATACAACGGGAATGGTAATAGAAATCACAGACGAGGACTTTGAAGATGAGGTACTGAAGTCCAACATACCTGTTGTTGTGGACTTCTGGGCGCCATGGTGTGGTCCTTGCCTGGTGATTGCCCCAATAACCGAAAAGCTGTCAAACGAGTATGAGGGTAAAGTAAAGTTCTGCAAGTTAAATGTTGATGAAAATCCTCAGGCAGCTAGAAGATATCAGGTTATGAGCATACCACTATTGTTGTTTTTCAGCGCCGGCAAGGTGGTGGACGAGAGCCTCGGCGCTGTTCCCGAGAACGTCATTCGAGTCAAGGTCGAGGCACAACTATAGCTATACCTGTCAAAACGAAAGTACACTTGCTATCAAATACGAGGATAGGAAAACATTACTCATGGCCAGCTTCGAAGAAATAGACAAAGCGAGGAGATTATTAGGCCTTGGGGAATTCGCCAGCTTCGAAGAAATAAAACAGGCTTACAGGAAAAAGGCTTTCCTGTACCATCCAGATAAGAGCGGCAATAAAAATGCCCAAAGTGAAGAAATGATGAAAAACCTAAACCGCTCGTACAAGCTGCTAATGGAATATTGTTCCCGGTATAAATATTCGTTCAAGCAGGAGGAGGTAGATAGAGCTTATCCTGATGAGGCCTACGTGAGAAGATATGTTTATGGTTGGTTTGAAGGCATTTGAGGGCAAAGTAAAACGATGCCAAATCCGATAGCTATGATTGATTACCACAGATGCAACCCTCAAAAATGTGACCGCGGGATATGTGCTGCCATGTTAGAATGTCCAAACAAGGTCTTAAGACAAGAAGCTCCCTTTGAATTTCCATTTTCGCATCCATCACGTTTCTGTAAAGGTTGTGCCAAATGTGTTCCGGCATGCCCGCTTGAGGCAATCCGCGTAGTATGAACTTGAATTGTTAAGCCCAAAGGGCTAGCGATTTGGAAGAAAGGTATTGGCAAAATAGAAAGGAGCAGGTGGATTGGATGCTAGATTATGACAAACCAATGTGCCGAATTCAATAGCAGACCCCACGATCCGCAAAGCCCACGAGGAGATACTCATGAAGGCATCCAGCAGCAATATCACACAATAATGCCCAACTGGGCTAGAACTTCACAGCTAAATAGCCTTGCCTTAGGTCACAGGGAGGATGATATGTCAGAGATAGAGGTCACTTGTCAAGTTTGCTGCCAAAAATGTGGCTGGAATGTCGGAGCAACAATACTTGCCGATGAGTCAAATGTACTAGAGGCAATTCTCAAATTTGTCAAAGGATGCTGGCCTCAGCATTTGAGGTCCCAGCTTGCTGGGGAACTGTTGGTTGCCTGGAAGGCCTCAGCTCAATAGGACACTAGAGAAAACCTCGTGCAAACTGGCAGAGTGGAAGAGGCATCTTTGGAAGAGGAGGTGAAAATGGAAGAACGCGACGTAATTATAATCGGTGGCGGCCCTGCTGGATTGTCAGCAGCAATCTTCACCCAGCTCGACGGCTGGAGCACACTGGTATTGGAGGCTAGCTGGACCGGGGGACAGGGTGCCATTGCTTATACCGTAAGTAATTACCCCGGTTTTCTACCCGGGGACGGGGCTCTATTGATGGAAACCATGCAGAAACAGGTCACTTCACCACCTCCCTTAGGAGTCGGCGCAGAACTACGGTACGAAAGGGCCGTCAGTCTTAGGGCTGAGGACAAGGTTGTGACTACAGAGAAGAGCGAATATAAAGCGCAGGTTATCATTCTTGCCACTGGTAGTATAATGCAAAAGCTCGGAGTGCCAGGTGAGGAGAGGTTTGTCAGTAAAGGTATCTCCTATTATGCCAAGCGGGATGTGAGCCAGTTCTCTGGGAAACGGGTGCTGGTAGTTGGTGGTGGAAACACCACAGCCAAGAGCGCCCTGCTTGCTAAAACTATGGCAAGCGAGGTGATACTGGTACATCGAAGGGAGTCGCTTCGCACATATCCCATCATGACCAGAAGACTGCAAAAAGAGGGAGTACAAATCTGGTACAACACAGAACTGACCGAAATAAAGGGTGGCAACCAAGTAGAGACAGCAGTTGTGATAAACAATAAGACTGGGGAGCAGAAGGAAATAAAGATTGACTGGATAGTTATCTGTGTGGGGACAGAGCCGAATACTAAGCTGGCACAGGAAGCAGGGTTGGTAATGAAAGGCGCCTTTGTAAAAATCGACGGTAAGATGATGACCAGTAAGGCAGGGATATTTGCCTGTGGAGAAATCACTGGTAGTGAGCGTCACCTTATTACAGCAGCCAGCGAAGGGGCTTCCGCTGGCATGGCAGCCAGCGAGTACCTGGCGTTGGAAAAGGTCAAGAGGGGAGAGATGTTCGAAGGAGCTAAAAACGGCAAGTACGCTGACGAATATATGGCCATGCTCCACTAAGCGCTGCTCGGCTGGCACGTCAATTGATACGATGATAGGAAACCACAGATGGCACAGGTTACTTTGACCATTGACGGGGTGGATGTGAAGGCTCAAAAAGGAGAGAGGCTACTCTGGGTCGCCCTGGACAATGGCTTTTATATCCCTAATTTGTGTGCTATTAGACAGGTCACGCCACCATTAGCCTCCTGTCGGCTCTGTTTTGTTGAAATCGAGGGAAGACCAGCCCCTGTCACTGCCTGCACGGAGCCAGTTGCCGATGGCATTGTGGTGCATCTTAATACGCCTAAGGTTAAAAGGCTGAGAAACACTGCCTTTGAGCTCCTACTCTCCCAGCACAAGCTCGATTGCCGCCATTGCGCTAAGAATAGAAGCTGTGAGCTGCAAAACATTGCATCACGCCTCGGTTTGAAGCTAAAGCTCTCAAGATTGAGGCAGATCCCGCGTGATTTACCCGCAGATTCAAGCCACCCTCTATTTACCTATGACCCCAATAAGTGCGTTTTGTGTGGCAAATGTGTCTGGATATGCCACGAGCAGGGCACTGGCATCCTTGACTTTGCCTTCAAGGGCATCGATACCAAGGTCAGTACGATATGTGGCATCCCTTTAGCTGAGGCTGGATGCAATGGCTGTCTTGCCTGCGCCGCTGTCTGCCCAGTAGGTGCCCTTGTTACCAAACCAGACGTCTCTGTGGAAAAAGCTAAAACTCTAACATCTCTAGCAAGCGGTGCCCCATGAGTCTGGGGAATAGTTTCAGATGTGTCCCGTCTAATAGATATAAGGTCACAAGAACCCAGTGGATTAGGCAAGGGGACAGCAATGCTACGCATCTGTCGGTTCCCCGTGGATTCCCTACCGAGGCAGAAAGCCAAAAGGTGTCCGCCATCGATAAATCAATACAGCAGATCATTGACGACACGATAGAAGCAATGCAGCAGGCAAACAGCCTAGGACTGGCTGCCCCGCAAGCGGGGCTGCGCTGCGGCTTATCATCAGCTAGATGCCAGACGGACAACCTATGGCCATTATTAACCTGGAAATTGTTAAACGCACTGGAGAACAAGAGGTGACTGAAAGCTGCCTGAGTATCCCTGGCTATTCCGTCGAGATAAAAAGGTCGGCTCAAGTGACCGTCACAGGCATCGACCGTAGAGGCAAAAGAATTAAGATCAAAGCCAGCGGTCTAATGGTAGAGGCTTTGGAACACGAGATTGACCACCTTGACAGGGTGTTGTATATCGACCATGTCGAAAGTCAGGGTAAACTACATCAAGTTGACCATGGGAGAGCACCCAAAAGTGACATAGCTGAGGCGGGGTGCAAGCCAAATGGGAGCTATGAATATCCAAGCCAAATAAGGTATCTGCCAGCTAGTCAAGATTACAGGAGTCCAACAGGTTTTGCCTAGGCTCTTTTGCTGACCAACCTCATGCTGACTACATCTTATCAGGTAAGATAAGCGTAGGAGCAAAATGATGCTTAAAGTGAGGAGAGAACTATGCCTTGGATGTGGGCTGTGTGCCGAGAATTGCCCCACAGGAGCCATTTCCATCCGCTGGGGTGAGGCAACAATAGACCAGAGTCGATGCACTCAGTGCCGCCTTTGCCTCAACCTCTGCCCGCAAGGAGCAATTATTGAGTTAGCCCCAGTATCAAGGGGGGAACTGCAAGCTACTATCAGCTCGCTTAAGGAAATGGCGAGCAATCTTGTTGAAAGAATCGAAGCCCTGAAAAAGCGCTCTCAAGGTGGATAGGAACAGATAACCAAGTTATCTAGACCGCTTTTTTCTAGGTGCTAAGCCTCCGTGCAAAACTGCTGAGGGGCTTCTCCTCGTGAGTGAACCTCCGAAACTGGACATTTAGGTTGGGAAGGCTAGAAACATCTGGCAGGGGGAGCATAACCGGAAAGGAAACAGAACCGCTGCCATATTTTCGAAACCCCTAAATCTGGCTACTTCTGTCCTGTCTATGCTCACGCTCTAGCCTCCCACCTTGACACTGGCAGCCACAGAGACCTGCCCTCTCTATGGCGCATAGATTTCGTCGCCGTAGAGCTGGACCAAGAAGGCAAAGCCGTCAGGGTGGAACTCATTGAAAATGCTATCACTTGCGATTGACAACCGCATAAGACCCCCCTCGAGGAATGCCTCTTGCTGTCACTGGATACAGCAGCGGCTGACACCCCTCGCGATGCCACACAAAGGAGGTAGCTCTATAGAACAGTAAGAGGAGAGGAAGT
>DTZC01000265.1 GCA_012961565.1 Dehalococcoidia bacterium | reverse complement strand
GCTATCTTCGGGCAAGATGCTCATGTTCGCCCACGGGTTCAATATCCACTTTGGGCAAATTGTGCCGCCTCCAGACGTAGATGTGACCATGATTGCCCCTAAATGTCCCGGGCATATGCTGCGGCGCCTTTTCACGGAAGGGTCGGGGGCGCCAGCACTAATAGCTGTGCACCAGAATGCCTCGGGGAAGGCAAAGGATATCGCTTTAGCCTATGCTGTGGGCATTGGTTGCGCCCGAGCTGGGGTCCTGGAAACTACCTTCGCTGAGGAAACTGAGACTGACCTGTTTGGTGAGCAAACAGTCCTCTGCGGGGGAGTCACTTCACTAGTCAAAGCTGCGTTCGAGGTGCTTGTAGAAGCAGGATACCAACCGGAAATTGCCTATTTCGAATGCCTGCACGAGTTGAAACTCATTGTTGACCTTTTATATCAAGGCGGCTTGAGTTATATGCGTTATTCGGTCAGCGATACCGCAGAGTATGGCGACTATACACGTGGTCCACGGGTCATTGATGAACTGGTCAAGGAGGAAATGAGACAGATTCTCGTCGAGGTTCAGAACGGTAGCTTTGCCAGAGAATGGATTCTGGAAAACCAGGCAGGGCGACCTGTCTACAACGCGCTTAAACGCCAAGAATCCGAACATGAGATTGAGGTAGTAGGCAGACAGTTGAGAAACATGATGCCTTGGCTTAAGGGTTAGTTCGGCATGAATACAGACAGAGTTATTATTTTTGACACAACACTGCGCGATGGTGAACAAGCAGCAGGAGCCGGACTAAGCGCCCAAGACAAGCTGGAAATTGCCAAGCAGCTAGAAAATCTTGGCGTCGATGTTATCGAAGCTGGCTTCCCCATAAGCTCACAGGCAGACTCTGAGGCTGTCCAGCTTATTTCCAGAGAAATAGAGAACTCTACTGTCTGTGCCCTGGCTCACGCCAGCACCGAAGCTATAGATAGAGCCTGGGAAGCAATAAAACTGGCAAGACAACCCCGCATCCACATCTTTCTTTCTGCTTCTGACATACATCTTTTCTACCAGCTCAAAAAGAGCCGGGAGGAGATTCTGGAAATCTCGCACAACATGGTTATTCATGCCAAGAAATATACAGAAGACGTGGAGTTTTCGCCAATGGATGCCACCCGCACCGAGCCTTCATATCTTTATCGGATATTGGAGGCAGTAATAGATGCCGGGGCGACAACGGTAAACATCCCAGACACTGTCGGCTACGCTATTCCCCAAGAATATGGAGACCTCATCGAAGGTATCCTTAGAAATGTGCCGAATGTCCGCAAAGCTGTGGTTAGCGTCCACTGCCATGATGACCTGGGATTGAGTGTAGCTAACAGCCTTGAAGCCATACGAAGGGGGGCAAGACAGGTTGAGTGCACCATAAATGGCATCGGCGAGCGCGCCGGCAATGCCTCCCTGGAGGAGATTGTCATGGCGCTCAAAACCAGGGGTGACTTTTTCCACCTCACCACCAATATCAACACCACCCAGATTTACAAGACGAGCCGCCTGGTGAGCGAGCTGACCGGGTTCACGGTCCAGCCTAACAAGGCAATCATAGGTGCTAATGCCTTCCGTCATCAGTCTGGCATCCACCAGGACGGGGTTATTAAAAAGTCTATCACCTATGAAATAATCGACCCCAAGTCAGTAGGCATTCCTGCCAGCAGCCTTGTCCTAGGAAAACTGAGCGGCAGGCATGCCTTCAAGGAGCGCTTGGCTGAACTTGGATATGTTCTGAAAGAAGAGG
>DTZC01000264.1 GCA_012961565.1 Dehalococcoidia bacterium | reverse complement strand
CCCAGAAAAACAGAATGTCATAGCCCGTTTCCATGACCGAGGTAGGATAGAAATAGCGGAAATCCTCAGTATCATCAGGCCAGCCTAAAGTCGAGTGTGTCCATAATGCCGAGCTAAACCAGGTATCAAGCACATCAGCATCCTGAACAATATCTCTAGAAGCGCAGTGAGCACAGGATGAAGGCTCATCAACCGACACCGTCAGTTGCTGGCAGTTGCCACAGTACCACACCGGGATGCGATGCCCCCACCACAACTGCCGACTGATACACCAGTCGCGGATATTCTCCATCCAGTTGAGATAGACCCTAGTATACCGCTGCGGTATTATCACAATTCGACCATCGGTAACAGCTTCTATGGCTGCCTTAGCCAGCGGTGCCACCCTGACGAACCACTGCTTGCTGACCCACGGCTCAATCATCGTCTGACAGCGGTCACAGTGCCCCACCGAATGTGAATGCGGCTCCACTTTCTCCAGAAGTCCCTCCTTTTCAAAATCAGCCAGCACCTTCTGGCGGCAGGCAAAGCGGTCAAGCCCGGAGTAGGGACCTGCCTGCTCATTCATAGTAGCATCTGGGTTTAGTATGTTTACTATCTCCAAGCCCTGGCGCTCCGATATTTCAAAGTCAACCGGGTCATGCCCCGGGGTAATCTTGACAGCACCTGTGCCAAACACCGGGTCAACAGCGCTATCAGTGATAATAGGGATCACCCTGCCGATAACCGGAAGCACCACCTTTTTGCCCACCAGTCCATCGAAACGCCTATCTTCAGGATTAACCGCTACTGCGGTATCGCCGAGATAGGTCTCGGGGCGGGTGGTTGCCACAGTGACAAAGCCACCATCAGCCAGTGGATAGCGGAGATAATACAGGCTGCCGGTTACATCTCTATGCTGCACCTCCAAGTCAGAAAGGGCAGTCTGGCAGCGAGGACACCAGTTTATAATCCGCTCACCCCGATAAATCAGCCCCTTCTCGTACAGGCGCACGAAAGCGGTGCGCACAGCGCGGCTGGGACCTTCATCAAGTGTAAAACGCTCCCGGCTCCAGTCACAGGAAGCTCCTAGTCTCTGATGCTGATAGGTGATTGCCTGACGTGATTTTCTAACCCATTCCCAGACGCACTCGATGAACTTCTCCCTGCCCAGCTTATGTCGGTCCAGCCCCTCGGCAGCCAATTTTTGCTCGACCACTACTTGAGTGGCAATACCGGCATGGTCCACACCGGGCAACCATAGCGTGGGCTCACCCTTCATCCGGTGCCACCTGACCATTATGTCCTCCAGTGTGGCTGTCAGGGCATGTCCCAGGTGAAGCTCGCCAGTAACATTGGGCGGTGGCATAATGATGACAAATGGCTCCCTGTCGCGGTCTATCTGAGGAGTGAAATAACCTCGCTCCATCCAGAAGCTATACCACTTCTGCTCAACCTGACCTGGTTCATAAGTCTTGGGAATTTCAGACATATCGGCTACTCTTGATGGATTTCTCTATAACTAATCAACTTCCATATCGATAGAGAGCATTTAGTAACAACACATTCCTTTTAACTCCCTGATCTAGCCTCGACGCGTGAGTTACCTTATTTACCTGTAGCCCCGACCCTTTAGGGTCGGGCAGCCGAGGCTT
>DTZC01000263.1 GCA_012961565.1 Dehalococcoidia bacterium | reverse complement strand
CGGGAACTCGACCCTGAAGGGTCGAGGCTGCATCGGTGGATTAATATGCACCAAGAACGGATTGTTGCTAAACAGTCTCAAAACAAGCTTAATGCTATTTCTGCTCTCTAAAGTGCCCACTTACTTACAGTTAGGGCAAATATCAAAAAAACCTTGTGGAAGGTTCCACTTTTTCGCAATATAATCTAGCTGCTGTTCTGGGGCCCAGTAGTTGCCGCATACTTGGCATTTCTTGAGTTTAAATTCCACCTTCCAGTTGTGGATTATCCTCCTATCTCCCCTCTCTTCCATCTTTATGGCTCCTGTTGGGCAGACGTAATAGCAGGAACCGCAGCCAATGCACATAGCTGCCGGCTCATGGAAAGGTGGGGCAGGATGTTTGCTTGTACCACGCGAAACTAGACTAATGGCACTTACGCCAACCACTTGTTCACAAACTCTGACACATAGACCGCAGACAATGCAGTCCTCGTCTTCCTGATACTCAGGCTTGAAACGAGATTGCTCAATGCCCATTTGGCAGGCTAGCTCTCGTATCACTTTATTCTTCGAGCATTTTGCTAAAAGCAACTCAAGTATTGTCTTACGATTCTCTATCACCTTCGGGGAGCTCGTTTTTACCTCCAAGCCATCCTCCGCAGGATAAAGGCAAGAGGCAACTATCCTGGAACGCCCACCTTTGGAAATTTCTACGATACATAGTCGGCAGGCACCATAGGGCTCCAAGGCTTCGTGATAACAGAGGGCCGGTATATCAATACCGTTTTCTCTGGCTACCTGCAATATCGTTTGCCCCTTTTCAGCCTTCAATTCATAACCGTCAATATTTAAGGTTATCATCTCACTCCACACCTATGGCTCCCAGCTTGCAGACATCGTAACAAGCTCCGCATTTGATGCACTTTGACTCATCGAGAGCCACCGGTTTCTTCTTACCCCTGAAGGTTATAGCACCTTCAGGGCAAGCTTTAACACAAAGCCCACAGCCGGGACATTTCTCATCTATTATGTAATAGTGAATCAAAGCCTTGCAGACACCAGCAGGACACCTTTTTTCCTTAATATGTGCTTCGTATTCATCTCTGAAATAACGAATGGTGGTTAGCACAGGGTTTGGCGCTGTCGTACCCAGAGCACAAAGGGAACTGTCCACCAAAGTTGCCGAAAGCTGCTCTAACAAAGTGATGTCTTGCTCATTCCCGTTCCCCTCGGTAATGTCTGTCAAGATTTGCCTCATCCTCTTTATTCCCTCACGGCAGGGAACACACTTGCCACAGGACTCCTCTTCAAGGAAAGTAAGGAAATATTTGGCAACATCCACCATACACGTGGTCTCGTCCATAACAATCATGCCACCAGAGCCCATCATTGACCCGGCTTTAGTTAATTCATCAAAGTCTACCGGTAGGTCAAGGAGGCTTTCAGGTAGACAGCCTCCCGACGGTCCCCCGGTCTGCACCGCTTTGAATCTCTTTCCTCCTCGGATGCCACCACCGATGTCATAGATGATTTCTCTTAGGGTAATACCCATGGGTACTTCAACCAAGCCCGTATTATTAATCTTGCCGACCACCGAGAATATTTTTGTCCCTTTGCTCCCTTCAGTGCCAAACGTCCGGTACCAGTCGGCGCCTTTATTAATTATCACAGGTACGTTGGCCCAGGTTTCAACATTGTTCAGATTGCTTGGTCTGTTCCATAACCCCCTCTCCACAGTATGGACATATTTAGCCCTTGCTTCTCCAACTTTACCTTCAAGAGATGCCATCAGCGCAGTAGATTCCCCGCAGACAAAGGCACCACCACCCCTGACTATGTTGACATTAAAGTTAAACCCTGAGCCCAGAATATTGCTTCCCAAAAGCCCTAGTTGCGCTGCCTGCTCTGTGGCCAGCCGGATATTTTCCACGGCTAGGGGATATTCGTGCCGCACATAAACGTACCCCTCGTGACAACCAATGGCATAAGCACCGATAATCAGTCCTTCGAGAACACTGTGAGGATTGCCCTCAAGAAGGCTTCGGTCAGCGTAGGCTCCTGGGTCGCCTTCGTCAGCGTTCACTATTACGTACTTGATATTCCCTTGGGCATTACGGCAGGATTCCCACTTCACCCCTGTAGGGAAGCCTCCCCCACCTCGTCCCCTCAATCCAGAACGTTTGATTTCCGCGATTATTTCTTCTGGGGTCATCTCAAATAAAGCTTTGGCTAATGCTGCATAGCCGCCTATAGCTATATAGTCTTCAATACTTGCCGGGTCTATTTCACCATTTGGACCGAAAATAATTCTCTCTTGCTTCCGGTAAAATGGTACCTCATGCTGATGTATGGCTTTCTTCCCAGTAACAGGGTCAACATGCAGCAATCTCTCGATGATGGTATTGTTAGCGATTGTCTTATCCAGTATCTCAGGTACATCCTCTGGTTTTACCTGTTGATAGAAGATATTTCCAGGCTGAATCACCACAATCGGGCCTTTTTCACAGAAACCATGACATCCTGTAGTCTTTATGTCAACTTCGTCCTTTTTCTTTCTGTTTACCAGTTCGCTCTTGAAAGCTTCACTGACTCTCACACATCCGTAAGCATGACAACCTGTGCCGCTGCAAATAGTGATTCGCGGCTTATTTGGACGCCTTTTCTCTAGCAGACTATCCCGTAGAGCCTCTAGCTCCGCCCTCGATTGTAATCTTCTTAACATATTGTCTATGTATTCGGTACTGGACTACTCAAAACTATCCAGCAGCGGCTCGACTTTTTCCGTGCCCATCTGTCCATAATACTCACCATCTATCCTAATCACAGGCCCCAAGGCACAAGCCCCCATGCAGTTGACTGTTTCTAGCGTAAACCTGCGGTCCTCGGTCGTTTCACCCCGCCTGATGCCCAGACTCCGTTCAATCTTCTCCAGCACCCTAACTGCACCTCGCACGTGGCAGGCAGTGCCCAGACAGACATTAATGAAATGTTTACCCCTAGGCTTAAGACTGAAGGCTTTGAAAAAAGTAGCCACATTGTACACCTGGCTTAGTGGAATGGACATGGTTTCGCTTATTTTAATTAAAGCCTCTTTGGGCAGATAGTAATATTCGTCCTGAATGTCCTGAAGTATGGAAACTAGCTGACCTCTATCAGCATTATACTTTTCTATAATGGCACTGACTTTGTCACTCATTATCACGCACTCTGGCAGCCTTCTCCCTAAGCCTAGTGTACTCAGCTGTCACTCTCTCCTGAATCTGAGCTATAACCTCCTGGGTTAGATGGCGGAATCTTCCCTGTAGCTTGAAGTAGTCTTCCACAGGACGCAACCGAGGGAAGTCAACATTAAGCACATATTTTCCCTCTTCTACTTCATAGAGAGGGAAAATACCTGTTTCTACGGCTAAGCGCCCTGCTCTTATAGTCAAATCAGCGGGCAGGCGCCAGCCCGTGGGGCAAACAGATAATATGTGGATATAGGCAGGACCTTCAATCTTAATGGCTTTACTTATTTTATTCATAAGGTCGAAGGGATAGCTGGGACAAGCAGTAGCTACATAAGGTATATCATGAGCAACAGCAATAGCCGGCATATTCTTCTTCCAGGTAGCTTGCCCAATGCTTACCTTCCCCGCCGGAGATGTAGTGGTAGAAGCTCCAAAAGGAGTAGCACTCGAACGTTGGATGCCGGTGTTCATATAAGCCTCGTTATCAAAGCAGATGTAAATGAATTCGTGCCCCCTTTCAAACGCACCTGAAAGAGCCTGAAATCCAATATCTGCGGTACCACCATCCCCAGCCATAGCTACCACCTTTGGTTTTTTGGAGTATTTTCCCTTGCGCCTGAGAACCTTTATCCCGGCTTCTATTCCAGAGGCTACGGCTGCAGCATTCTCAAAAAGGGTATGAATCCAGGGTACCTCCCAGGAAGTGTAAGGCAATGGAGAGGAAACGATTTCCATGCAGCCAGTAGCGTTGGCAATGATTACATTTCTACCCAGAGCCTTGCATACAAGTCTCACTGCCAGTGCCTCCCCACAACCCATGCAAGCGCGGTGCCCTGGAGCAAAGTATTCCTTAGTCGTTATCAGTCGCGGAACATATACTGCTAAAGTCTCCATTATTATTCTCTGACTCCAATCATCTCGAGTTCATCAAGTTCCCCTCTTTCCGCTTTATCAATTCCACGACGGATTAGAGCCTCAAAAGCATCAACAGAGATCTCTCTACCACCAAGGCTACCCACAAGGCTGACAACTTTAGGTCTGTCCTTCAGGGGATAAAGCGCCGCCTGGATTTCAGAACAGACGGGTCCCGGCCCCCGAAGGAAATGGCTCGGTCGAGAACAATAATTACCCACGCTTTACCCACAGTCTGTCGTAACTCTTGCACCGGGAATGGTCGCCACAGCCTTAGTCTCACCAATCCCACCTTTTGACCTTTCGCTCGCATTCTATCGATAGCTACCATAGCCGTCTCGCTGAAACTGCCCATAATCAAGAACAAGACATCAGCATCTCCTGCTTCATAACCTTCCACTGGCGAGTAGTGACGTCCTGACAGCAAACTGAATTCTTGCCATACCTCAAGAATTACCGCCTTGGAAGCTCGCAATGCAACCTCTTGCGCTTTCTTTGCCTCCGTATAAATAGGAGGAGGACCGAAAGCTCCCATGGTCACTGGCCTGTCTGGGTCTAGGGGATAAGGATGGCGATACTCAGGGATGAAACTATCTACAGCTTCCTGCTCCAGCAGTTGGACAGGTTCGATAGTATGTGAAATATAAAACCCGTCGATATGAACCATCACCGGGAGAAAAACTGCGGGGGTTTCAGCAATGCGGAAGGCACAGAGAACCAAATCAAAAGCTTGCTGAGCATTCTCAGCGAATATTTGAATCCAGCCACAATCTCTAACTGCCATCGCATCGCAGTGGTCTGTCCATATGCTTAGTGGCGCTGAAATTGCCCTGTTGGCCAGCGTCATCACTATGGGCAGCCGCATTGACGAAGCAACATAAAGCACCTCATGCATAAGTTCCAACCCCTGACTTGCAGTGGCAGTAAAGGTCCTAGCACCTACTGCCGATGTGCCCAAGCAGGCACTCATTGCTGAATGCTCCGACTCCACAGGTATGTATTCAGCATCTAATTCTCCATTAGCCACAAACTCAGCAAGTCGCTCAACTATATGAGTCTGGGGCGTTATAGGGTAAGCAGCCACAGCATCGACACGAGCTAGTTTGACAGCCTCAGCTATGGCAAAGGAACCTTCTATACCTATCATTTTCTTAACCATTCTTACTCCTCAACCATTTTTATAGCCTCAGTCCAGCACTCGCGAGCACAAATGCCACATCCTTTGCAGTAATATAGGTCAGCCTCGAAGTACCCCTCCTTCGTTTGCTTAACGCACCCCTCAGGGCAAAAAAGATAGCAAATTCCGCATTTGATGCATCTTTGATGGTCCCACACAGGGCGTTCCGACCTCCAGTCCCCAGTGCGGTACTGTCTGGCACTTCCTGGCTTGGTAAGGACACAACCAGGCAATAACTCCTGCCATGTGGGCAATTCCTCCCCTTCGAATATTTTAGGGCGCTTCGGGACGATACCAGCAGGTTCGCCTGTCTCTGTCTCTTCATACGCTTTGCGGCAAGCATCAACATTGCCTCTAGCTCTAGCCCCAAAACGCTCCAGTATTGGTTCAGTGAGAGAATCTAATTCAACTATCCGTGTCGCCCGTGCCAGCGCCCCGAGCATTGTCGTATTTACAATCGGGACACCTATCATCTCGCGCGCAATAGAAGTAGCATTGACTACAGCCAGCCTCCACGGACCACTTAATTCTGACCTTATCTCCACCAACGACTTGGGGGTGTTCAACACTAATATGCCGTCTTCCTTGAGACCGGAGGTAACATCAGTGATATAAAGCAGACCCGGGTCCAAAACTATAACAATATCTGGATGTGCCACCGACACCCTTGCCCGGATCGGGCTATTGGGACTTACGCGATTAAAGACCAGTACTGGTGCCCCCCTTCTCTCGGGACCAAAACTGGGGAATGCCTGGGCAAACTTGCCTTCACTTATAGCAGCTAGCGCCAGCAATTCAGCAGATGTCACTGCCCCCTGCCCACCTCTCCCATGCCAGCGGATTTCAATCACCTGGTTCTCCATCATCAACTATCGGGTATCCTGTCCGCTCCCTAAAGGATTATGTGCCCCTGGAGGGACTCGAACCCTCGCACCCGGCTCCGGAGGCCGGAGCTCTATCCCCTGAGCTACAGGGGCTCAGGTTATTTTAAATCGTTACACGGCATTTAGCAACCACATGAGAGCCGACACAAATATCTACTCGCCTTGCCGTTCGCCTTCATCTTCCTCTACTGGCGACACCGGTTGCCGGCTAAAAAACGGCTTTAGCATCGCTGGCGTTACCAGGGTTGTAACCACACTAACTGCAACCGCGGCGCCGAACAACTCTCTTCCTATAGCCCCAGCCAACAACCCAGCCCCAGCTATAATGAGCCCCACCTCACCTCTAGGCACCATGCCTATGCCAACAATCATGCTCTCAGTATGGCTCATCTTACCAGCGAATCGGGCTGGAATATAGCAACCCATCACTTTCCCTATTACTGCTGCTATTATGAGAATCAGTGCCACTATGGCTCCACCCCATAGCAATCTAGTATCAACCTGCATGCCTAGATAACAGAAAAAGAAAGGTGCCAGAAAGAGCATTATCGGTCTTGTTCTGTCTAGAATATCCTCCCTCTCATTCGTTGCAGCAAACATAAGTCCTGCCACGTAGGCACCTACCACAGGATGCAGCCCAACCAGCGTAACTAAATACGCTATGATAAACCCGATGATAATGGCGAAAATAGGTATTGTGCCCGACCTTCTGAAAGGACTGAGCAAAAACCAGGATATGTATTTGCTGAATCTAACACCGATGATTAGCAAAGCAAACCATACGGCAAAACCTATGACAGCAATCTTTAGAGCATCCAAACACACATGCCCCAGGCTTATATCACCCCCAGCTTTGGCTGTAGCAGCTACACCGATGACGATTGATAACACCACTATGCCGATGATGTCATCAATTACAGCTCCCACAAGCACAGTTGTCCCTGCTTTCGTTTGGAGTTTGCCCATTTCCATTAGTATGCGTACTGTAACGCCAATGCTGGTAGCTGTTAATGTGGCTCCCATGAACATCCAGCCAGCTATCGCCGCATCAGGCACCAACCACATGGTGATAAGAAAACCAAAGATAAATGGAAAAATCACCCCTCCCACTGCCACCAGCGCACCCACTAGCCCCTGCCTTAAGAAAGCTCTGACATCAGTCTCAATGCCAGCCACAAATAGCAGGGCAACAACAGCTATTTCTGCGATAATCTCCATCACGCTAAACTCATGCAGCCCGAAAGCATGATGGACAGTAGCAAAGTTTAAGATAATCGGGTCGTTGATAAGACCACCCAGGGCAAAAGGGGAAATGATAATCCCAGCTACCAGTTCACCCAAAACTGGCGGCTGTTTCAGATAGCGTTCGAACAGTTCCCCACCTACTCTAGCTGCCAGCAGGATTAAGCCAAAACTAAGTATGAATTTGAAATATATGGCGATTTCCACTAAACTTTCCCACCTTCTTCCAACGAGTCAACAAGTATGTCGAAGTAACTTATTTCGCCTATCACCCTCTCCTCTTTGTCCACCACAGGTAACTCATAAAAACCATGGTCAAGCATGGTGTTCACAGCTTCCTCTATCTCATCGTCAACATGAACAGATATCGGGGCACTCATTATGTCCCTGACATATTTCGAGGTAAGGAGATGCAGAACTTCAGGGCCAACAAAAAAACGTCCTCTGATAGTCCCGAATTTGCGCACCTCCAGTGCTTCCAGGATATCCCTCGGGGTAAGCAGCCCTTTCAGTCTACCCTCTTTGTCAACAACACAAGCAATTTTACTTCTCCTGCTGGCAGTGATTTTTTTCACCGCCCCATAGATTGATTCCTCTTCCGGGACTTGATCGTATTCACTTATCATCAAATCCTTTACTAGCTTTGCCATAGCCACCTCCCCGGTTAGCTCTGTCGGCTGTAACTTCTACCGTGCCAAATACACTGTGCATATTTATGCAGATATCTTCTGGTATCACTGTCTGAGAATAATGCTCAGTTAGCAACAGATGCCACACTTCTGCTTCTGACCAATGACATGACAAACTTGTACAATTCAGCCATCACGAATATAGATAACGCTGAAAGGATAGCAATCGACCAGTCTTGAACACTTAGGGCATAAGTATGGAACGGTTCCTGCAGTAAGGGTAAGTAAATCACTAGGCTAAGCATAACACATTCCCAACCTATGGCTAGCAACAGCCACCTGTTGGTGAATGGTCCGGCTTTAAATAAAGAATGCTCCAAAGAGCGACAGTTAAAAGCATTAAAAAACTGAACCAAGATCAGAGTAACAAAGCACATGCTTTGCGCCTCTTCAAAACTACACCCAGAATTTAGTGTCCAAACGAATACACCTAGTGTTACTAACGCTGTCCAAAGCCCGGCTAGTATTAAGTATCTAAGTACCGGAGGTGTAAAAATAGTCTGACGACGGGGACGCGGCTTTTGCCTCATTACGTCTGTGTCAGGAGGATCAACAGACAAGGCTATGGCTGGAAGACCATCTGTAGCCAGATTAACATACAAAATCTGAATGGCTACCAAGGGTAAGACGCCAGCCGGTAACCCTAGAAGGGGACCGAAAAGAATCGCTGTCGCCATAAGCAATATCTCGCCTAGATTGCAGGACAGAAGGTAGACCAGATATTTTTTAATATTGCCAAAGATACCCCTGCCTTCCTCTACAGCAGCTACAATAGAGGCAAAGTTGTCAT
>DTZC01000262.1 GCA_012961565.1 Dehalococcoidia bacterium | reverse complement strand
GTGGATTAATATGCACCAAGAACGGGTTGTTGCTAAACAGTCTCATTATGAGATATTGATTTTTACCGCGGGATGCGATATAAATCAGCGTTAATGGATAAGAAGGTTGGTGTAACCAGGCGTTCGAGAAAACGACTGCTGTGGATTCCATTTGGTATCACCGTGGCGGCTGTGGGAGCTGCTGTTGGTATGTCCAGTTATGCAGCCGCCTCAATGACCACTGTCGAGCGGGTACCTATTGAGAAAACTCCTGCCGACCGTGGACTGAGGTATTCTGATGTTTCCTTCCCCAGTAGAGACGGACTGAGGTTGAGGGGCTGGTGGCTGGAAGCGAGCAACAGCAGTCCCTGTGTGGTGATGGTCCATGGCGAAAAAGGTCACAGGGCTGAGTCCGGCGCTATGAAAATACTGGATTTGGCTCGGGATATCACCGGTTATGGCTACAATATTTTGATGTTCGACCTCCGGGGGCACGGTGAGTCGGAGGGAAAGCGTGCCTCGGCAGGCTATCACGAGACGAAGGATTTGCTGGGTGCCATAGACTACGTCAAACAGCGTGGCATTCACAAAATCGGCGTTATTGGCTTCTCCATGGGAGCGGCAACAGCTCTCCTGACTGCTGCCAATTGTAAAGAGATTGATGCAGTTGTCGCTGACAGCTCCTTCGCTGACCTTGCAGATGTCGTGGAATCTGAGTTCTCAAAGCGGAGCAGTCTTCCAAAGTTCTTCGTCCCTTTAATTCGTTTCATGGCTAGAAGCATGTATGGCATTGACCTGTCCCGGCTTAAACCTGCTGATGCTGTGCGGCAACTCCCCGCCCTTCCTATACTGGTTATCCACGGAGGGCAGGACGAGACCATCCCGGTGAAGCATGCCGGAGTGTTAGTCAGCTCATCCAGCAGCCCGCATAGCAAGTTATGGATAGTACCTGAAGCACAACATGTAGGCTGTTACCACGCCAGACCTGGAGAATATGTCAGCCAGGTGATATCTTTCTTCCAAAAAGTCCTCTGCTGAAATTGAGTGCTTCTCTTATATGCCGACACAAGCTAGTGCGATACCTGTCCGGTTGGCGGTGGAGTGAGGAGTTGCATCACCTGGTTGACAAAAGGCAGTAATGGATAGACAAGCGTGGTATGAAGAGCGACTTGTCAGACATCATTGGTTGTTTGGTGATGAAAAGGAGATTACTATCGAGGACAGTGCCCACGCGGGATGTCAGACTTGGAAAATCTAAGATGAGAAAAAAGACGGTGTTCAGTCCAGTGGCTGCTCTGGTTCTTTCGGCTGTAGCAGTACTCGGTCTGGCTGCAGCGGGTTGTTCGACGGGAGTACCCCGTCCTTCATCGCCACCCAGCGTGGGCGAAAAGGCAATTATCCCGGCTGATTCCCCTAAACTTCCGCCGAGGGGTTTCTATATGGGGCTTTTGCCGACACCGGCTGAAGGTCAGAGTTTCGCTGAAGCCTTTCTGGTGGCGTCCAAGCATGCTGAGTTTGTCCCGGTGTGGGGCAAGCCAACACCTTTTTACAAAATGGCGGCTGAGCTGTCAGGTGACTGGGGACGAACGTTTGTCGAGCAGTATATTCGGGGAAATGGTATGTTCCCCATTGTGCATATGTCATTTTTCGGTGGTGGAATAAAGTTGGAGAGTCCGCCCGATATTCCAGCAGCCACCCTGATCAGTCCAGACTGGCGGAAGGCTTACAAACAGACGGCTCTTGACATTGTTAGAACTGCCAGACCGCTTTATCTATCCCTGGGCAATGAAGTCAACCGCTGGTATGAGCAATACGGAGCGAGGAGCGGTGACCCCTATGGATTTCAGCACTATGTCTCTCTGTACACTGAAATATACGATGCGGTAAAGGAGCTGTCTCCACAGACAAAGGTGTTCTGCACCTTTGCCCGCGAAATAGTGGCACAGCATCGGGAAGCCGACCTTGCTGTCCTTAGGATGTTTCCTGCTGAGAAGGTGGACTTACTGGTTCTTACAAGCTACCCTTTTGCTGTTAAGGGGATAAGACTGGCGGCAGACATTCCCAATGACTACTATGCCAGAGCTTTAACATACATGCCAGATAAGCCTTTGGGTTTTAGTGAACTTGGCTGGGCAGCGTTGGAGGCTTTTGGAGGCGAGGAGGGACAGGCTGATTTTATGGCTGAGGTGGCAAAACGGCTTACCGTGGAGCAAGGAATGAACCTGCACCTTTTCGGCTGGTCATGGCTGTCAGCTCTCGATGAAAATGATGCCATTGCTCTCATCAAGAGGGATGGCAGCCCGAGGCTCGCCTATAGTTTATGGCAGGAGCTTTCTTTGGCGGGTAAATGAGTGTAGAGGCGGACCAGTAGATATGCGTTTAAGCTGTCCCCTCCCTCAGCATCGCCCAGAGCATGCTCGGTGTGCCTGGTATGCGGTCTGCTCCTACCACTCGAAAGCCGTAGCGCTCATAAAACGGTACATTTCTCTGTTCTGTGGTCTCGAGGTAGCAAGGTAAGCGCTGCCGGTCTATGCGGGCTAGCATCATTTGCAGTAAGGCGCTGCCATATCCCTTCCCTTGGTGTTTGGGGTCAACACAGAGGAGAAAAAGGTACCAGTGCGGGATGGTGGCGTAGCGCTTGTGTGCCTTGGCGGAAAGTCTTTCCGCAGGCAGGAATCTGAAGAGCAGCAGCGGGTTCAGCTTGAGCGGGAGCGACCAGGCTCCTGCCCGAAGGGACTTCCAGGTTGAGATGCTGGTCTGGTGTGGAGGCAACCAGATGGCAACTCCCTCCACGTCTGCTGAGGTGGTATGTACTTCGCCGTAAAGATAGCCGTAGTCGACGATGAACCGATAAACGGGCAAGAGACCTGCCCGCTGGAACTCGTCGGGGAAAAGGTGGACTATCAGCGAGTCGTTGTGAAAGGCTCGGGCAACCAGCTCGCTTGCCCGCTGGAGATGGGACGGAGGCAGTCGCATTGGGGATGTTATCTATCCTCCTCCTGAATTGAGACTCATTTATCAGTTCCCACCCTGGATGGCACAGACTCCAGGGTTGTTCCTTTTTTGGTTGGACGACATAGCATAGGTGGCGAGTTAAGCGCTGGCCTAGTGAACCTTTTCTCCTCAAGGCAAGATGGCTATTTGAATCTGGTCAACGGCGACAGCAGCTCCTCGTCCCTTCTCAGTTCCATGATGCGGTCGCGGAGCAGGGCTGCCTTCTCGAATTCTAGGTCTCTGGCTGCCTTCCGCATCTGCGATTCCAGTTCCCTTATCAATCGCAGTACCTCGTCCTTGGAGATGGGCGTTGGTGTATAGGCAGCTTTAGCTTCAGACACCACCTTAACCCGCTCGGTGATGTCCTTTATCGCCTTCTTTATCCCCTGTGGAGTAATGTTGTGCTCTTTGTTATAAGCCTCCTGAATGCGACGGCGCTACAGGGGCACATTTCGACGGGACTCTGTCACCTCGGCAATGCCTCTTATCGTCTTGGAGTCGAAGGAAAGCTGAGTAATCTAACGATGGGCGGCGAACTTGACTC
>DTZC01000261.1 GCA_012961565.1 Dehalococcoidia bacterium | reverse complement strand
GATTTCCGCTATTTCTATCCTACCTCGGTCATGGAAACGGGCTATGACATTCTGTTTTTCTGGGTTGCCCGTATGATTATGATGGGGCTGGAGGATACCGGGAAGATTCCATTCCGTACTGTCTATTTGCACGGGCTGATTAGGGATGAGAAGGGCGAGAAGATGAGCAAGATGCGGGGTAATGTCCTCAGCCCTACTGATGCCATAGAAAAGTATGGCACTGATGCCCTGCGTTTTGCCCTGACCACTGGCACAGCACCAGGCAACGATATCAACTTGGGGCAGCATAGATTGGAGGCGGGGCGCAATTTTGCTAATAAGCTGTGGAATGCTGCCCGATTTGTGTGCCAGAGTTTGGATGCTGACTCCACAGGAGGCGAGGCATTAAGGGAAGTTGCAGTCCTGGCGAGATTAAGGGGGGTAGACCTGTGGCGGGCACTGGCAATGCTGGTAGCAGCTCGAGCCGAGCCCATAGAGGACCGCTGGATTTTGAGTCGACTCAATCGCCTGGTTGCAGATGTAAATGAACTGATGTCTAATTTTCAGTTTGGCGAGGCTGAGCGACAGATTCATGACTTCTTCTGGAGTGAGTTTTGCGATTGGTACATTGAAATAGCCAAAATCAGGCAGCCTCAGCCGAATTACTCCCCACTGCCTGTGTTGTCCCATGTCCTAGAGACAACGCTGCGCCTTCTTCACCCCTTCATGCCTTTCATCACCGAGGAGCTGTGGCAGAACTTGAGGCGGCGCTTACCTCAAGGAAACCTGTGCCCCGATTCCATAATGATAGCCTCCTATCCAGTTGCCAATACCAGTGCCTTTGACGCTGAGGCGGAGCGGGTGATGGAGTCAGTCATAGAGATTATCCGCTCTATACGCAATGCCCGGGCTGAGCACAAAGTAGCTGCAGCCAAGTGGATAGAAGCCCACATATATACGGACAAGCTGCAGTTGGCAATAGCTTCCAAGTCCGCTATCATAGAAGCCCTGGCTAGAGCCAGACCGGTGGCAGTCTTGAGCCGTGACCAGCGGCAGAGCGGCGTGGAAAAAGCCGTGGTCCAGGTATTGAAGGAAGCCGAGGTGGTCTTACCCTGGGCGGGCATGGTTGACTTATCCGCCGAGAGGCAGCGTCTGGAGAAGGAAATCAGTTTTGCCCGAGAACAAGTTGCCCGATTGGAGCGCAGGTTAAGAGATGGTACCTTCACCTCTAAGGCACCGGCTATCGTGGTGGCTAAAGAGCGGGACAAGTTTCAAGAGTGGAAAGATAAGTTACACAGGTTAGAGCAGGAACTAGCTCAACTCAGCTAGGTTTTACATTAGAGTCCCCTAGGCAATAAGCGCCGCCGGGGAATGCACCCGGAAATTCGCAGGTTGTGACGCTCCGCAGTGATAACGCCAGGCGTGACCAACTGTCACACAAGGGTCCCTTTCACAGGCGCATATCACCATCCAGCATACTGCTCTCCATCACTCCAGCGTGTGGCAACAATCTCGGCAGTGTTGCCACCCACCCTTCACGGTCGGGAGCCAGGGGTTAAAATCTCGGGGCTACGGTGATACAGTGCCACTGCAATCCTACTTTTCACCGATGACAATAATCCTTACCTGTACTCCTGCCCCTTCAGGGTCAGTAATAATTTCACGCTTGTAGCGCCGACCCTTCAGGGTCGGGCAGCCGAGGCTGAAGCCTGGGCACTACATTTGTGGGTTTTATCCGCGGGCGAAAGCCCTGGCATTGCAGGTTAACTATTTCATGCTGAGCGGTGGGACGTTAACAAAGCAACCACTGTTGCCAGGATCAGCACACCCAGTATCAGGATGGCAATCAGGCTGTCGCCCACTGAGCTGGCTATGCTGCTGCACTGTGGCCTGGTCCATAGATAGGTCTCGCAAGCCGGGGTCGCCTAGATACGGACTATTGGCGTTTACGACAGTGGGAATAAGATTTTTAGGAAGAGCGGCGAAGGCTTCCACAGACGAATTGCCTGGTCGGATGGTGCTATAAGGCTTGCAGAATCAGATTTTGCAGGCTGCCAACAATTAGTGCTGCCGTAATCATTATTCCGGTGGCCTTGAACATGTCTTTGGCACCCACCTCGCGAGCTAGTATCACAAACGTAGCCATACAGGGGAAGGACATTGCCAGAAGGGTGCTGCTGATGACCAGTTGCTCGGCAGTTAGCGCCAGAGGGGCTAACATGCCCATGGCTACGTCCTTGCGCAGAAAGCCTATGGCCAGCGGAATAACCGTCTCTTTGGGGAGTCCCAGTAGTCCACTTAATAGCGGAGCTGCGATACTGGCGATAAAGTCAAAAATCCCTATGATATACAGGATGTTTACCAGCAGCACAGCTCCAAGCACTATGGGCAGCGCTTCTTTGATAAAGCCAGAAACACGTAGCCAGAGTTTCTGGATGATAGTTCGCCAAGGTGGGATGCGGTAGGGTGGAATCTCAACTATAAGTTCTGGACTGAACCCGCTCACAGTCCGATTGAGGATAAGTCCGATAACTATCCAGGAGACAAAAAGGCTACCATAAACCATGGCTACATACTGACCACCGTGTTGCCCCACCAGCCCTATTATCATCGCTTGGAGAGCGGCGCAAGGGACACCGATAGAGATCAAGGTAGCAGCGATAAATCGCTCTCGGCGGCTTTCCAGAATGCGAGTGGCTATGACTGCTGGCACATTGCAACCCAGACCGAGAATAGTGGGAATAATTGCATAGCCATGCAATCCCAACTTGTGCAACAGGGTATCCATGAGTACTGCCAAGCGAGGTAGATAACCGATATCCTCCAGTATCCCTAACGCCAGGTAGAAAGCGACAATATATGGTAACACTGCGGCAAGCGGGATATACAAGCCGCTGCTGAGCAAGCCGAAGGACTGAAGGTAGTCTATTTCACCACCGATTAGTTCGCCTATCAGGATATCATGCCAGAAACCCCCCGACCCGAGGACGAGGCTCAGCTTCATGAGCAGCGGTGTCCATAGCTGGGTGAACAGCGGGTCTGTAACATAGGTAATGAGCCCCTCGCCGATGAAACGAATGACCCAGAAGGTGACAAGGAGGACCAGCAGGCCGATGAAAGCTCCACCTACAGGATTACTGGTGATATCTTCCATAATCTCTCGCCATGTATGGTGGCGGTGACTCAATGATTGAACCTGACTGATGATATCACCGATTCTAGCCCATCTCTCATCGCTGCTAGTATGAGCAGCCTGGGGTATTGCTGCTTCTGAAAGGCGGCTGACCAGTTCATTTATACCCTGTCCTGTTACCCCTACTGTAGGGATGACCGGTACCCCGAGGAGTTGTTCAAGCTTGGCAACATCGATACTTATGCCCCGGTGCTGGGCATCATCCCACATATTCAACGCTATTACAGTTGGCACCTGTCTTTCTAAGAGCTGCAGAGTGAGATTGAGGTTTCTCTCCAGGTTGGTAGCATCAATCACGTTTATGACTAAATCGCCGTTCTTAAGCATTCCCGCAGCCACCTCCTCTGCCCTGCTGGTCGGTTCCAGCGTATAGGTCCCGGGAGCATCGATGAGTTCAGCTTGTTCTTCACCGAGCTTCAGATATCCCCTGGTGAAACTCACCGTAGTGCCAGGATAATTGGAAATGATGGCCCGCGTGCCAGTAAGCCTGGAAAAGAGGACACTCTTGCCCACGTTGGGATTGCCCATAAGTAGGATCTTCATCGCTGTCCCAGATTAAGAGGAGGTGTCGATTTCCACTAGTATCCTTCTAGCCATGCCGAAGCCGACAGCCACCTGAGTATGGTCTACGCGCAGAGTCACCGGTCCCCGGAAGAGCGTCGAGCTTATTTTTGTTATCCTTTTCCCCAGCCTGACTCCTAGAGCTTCGAGACGACGGGCTAGTCCTCTACCGCCTAGAATAGCGATTATGGTACCGCTCTGTCCTGCTTTCATCTGGACTAAAGTGAGCTGGACTTTCTGAGACATAATGATTGTCTAAATCCCTGTCTGTTACGTTGAATTCTTTTTCTTGCGACAAGTTGAGCACAGACCTGTCATGTGGACTTCGACCCCGATGATATCAAAATCATGTCTT
>DTZC01000260.1 GCA_012961565.1 Dehalococcoidia bacterium | reverse complement strand
TGTTTCAGCAAGAGCGAGACAAGCTGCCGGTCCGACGATGGCATCAATTTCAACGCCAGTTCCCGACTTGCTGAGAAAGAAGTAAAACTCGCCAGAATGTCCTGCACCTTGGGAAATTCCAATAACTCCAGGCTCGTTGCGTCCAAGCAGGCTACTCCCGCTACTAAGTCTACGCCGAATTAGAATCAGGAAATGGCGACACAATACATAATATCAGGTTTTATTCTGGAGTTCACCAAAACCTACAGAGACAACCCCTACGCAGGCTGTCTCTATGGCACCAAAGTCTGAAACAACACTACTGAGAGCAACAACACACTATACAACTATCTCTTTCCGGCACAAAACCAAGAATGACAGTCGAGTTGCCACCCTCAATCAGATGCTAAAATAGCTGCCAGGCGAATATCAGAAAGACCAGACACAGGAGCAAGAAACTGCCAAGTATGGCGATGAGCTCTTTGTTCATAGTCATATTCCGCGCCTCTCCCGGTTCTGTAACATATAACGGACAAGGACAATGATTTGTTTAGCTTCAGTCATGATTTCTCCCCTGCCTCTAGTGTTTTTCTCATTTGGTTCCAGAGCTTTCGCCCACAATCGCCGCTGAAGATACGCAGCATCCCCGGAGACCTATGCCTGCCAACATGGTTTGGTCAATTTGCCATACGGATACAGACCTTGGAAATTTGAAGGCTCTCAAGTAAAATTGCCTGCAGTCGCTTGAGGACAGCCAAAAATGGACTTACATGTGCACACCACCTATTCAGATGGTAGCTGTGAGCCAGTGGCTGTGGTAGAGAAGGCTATCGAACTGGGAATAGACCACCTGGGTATAGCCGACCACTATAGCAACCTAGAGCAATATTCAATCGCCTCGGCAGCCAGGCTCAACGAATACATTACTGAGCTAACACGCCTCAAACAGCTCTATCAGGCGAAGATTCACCTGTGGATTGGACTGGAGACCTCAATTCTCAATAGTCTACCTTACTCACAACTGAACAGGCTGGACTTTGTGTTGTTTGAGGACATAGAAACAGACCCCAGGCTGGACTACTTTATCAGCCAGGTCAAACCTCACCTGCGAGTCCCGGTAGGCATAGCCCATGCGCAGATAATCCTCCTCGAAAATTCGTTCTTCAGACTAAAGAAAGAGGGAATCTTCATCGAATTGAACACCCACTATCCAGACAGATACAGGAGCAACTGGGCAAGAAGCACCTGGCAAAAACTGGCTGCGAGAGAGATCCGCATCTCGGTAGCTTCAGATGCCCATGACATAAACCGGGTCGGCGACACTGCCGATGCCGTCGAATTCGTCCGGGAGACCAACCTGCCCCTGACGTTCTGGCTGCCCTGAAAGCACCCATCCAGACAACGGCTTCACACCTGCACTGAAAGCAAACTCAAGCGCTTTTCCCCTCCCTCGTCAGCTTCCGCTGGTAAGCCTTCCACCCAGGACACCACCCAGTGTGCCACCGCCAGATCTTGGCGATGAGAGAATCAGGTTTTCCTTCCCCATAGCGACGCAATTTGCAGCTTTCACACGGCAATTTCATGGCCAGACCTTCCTTTTCATTACTGGCACAATTATACAATCCAACTTAAAAGAAAAGTAACATACTGACACATGTCGCTGTCAAACCTCTAATGACGACACCATCGACACATGAAAAAAGCGGGAATTGTATCTGGCGTCAAATGTTAGTACAATCGCCTCTGATAATTTGTTCAGGAGGCTCACATGTCAGGCAATGAGAAGTTCACGGTATCTGGAAAAGACCTGGTAGAGAAAGTGAAGGAACTCATACATCAGGGAAATATCAGGAGAGTCCGCTTAATACACCAGGGGAGAGCACTTATAGATATTCCTCTGACCATAGGTGCTACTGCTGCAGCAGCAACAGTACTGGCAGCCCCGGTATTGGCTGCAGTCGGAGCATTCGCTGCCCTGGTAACAGAATGCACCATCGAGGTCCAGAGGGTTGAACAGACAGACCGGAATGAAGAATAGGACTAAATCTGAAAATCGGGGATGTCCAATAAACAAGATTCTGCAAGAGCTGGACTGCTTGACAACTTTTTCCAAGCGCTAATATTGAGATAGACAAGCCGATATAAACAATGGCAGCGGCTGGATTTGAACCAGCGACCAAGGGCTTATGAGTCCCCTGCTC
>DTZC01000259.1 GCA_012961565.1 Dehalococcoidia bacterium | reverse complement strand
TCGTGAAGCAGCCAGCACGTTATCGAAGTTGACAAAAATACCCTGTGCTGTCTCCGGTCGCAGGTAGATGATACTGGCTTCGTCCTCCACCGCACCCATAAACGTCTTGAACATCAAATTGAATTGTCTCGGCTGGGTCAGCTCGCCGCCACAATCCGGGCAGTTATGCCTGCCAAGGTCAGTAGCTCGCCATCTCAAATGACAACTCTTACACTCCACCAGCGGGTCTGAGAAGCTGGCCACGTGTCCGCTTGCCTCCCATATCCGGGGATGCATCATTATGCTGGCATCCAGCCCCACCATGTCATCACGCTCCTGGACCACTGCCTTCCACCAGGCGTCCTTTATATTCCGTTTCAGCTCCACGCCTAGCGGTCCATAGTCCCAGCAGCTCCCCAGCCCGCCGTAGATTTCACTGCTGGGGAAGATAAAGCCTCGCCGCTTGCACAGCGAGACAATTTTCTCCATATCTATCCCACCCTTACCTTCAGGCAATCTGACCTCCTGCAAGGTTTAACCAAGCTTATCAACTTTATCTCTGAGTGTCAAAAACGAGGCAGGAACTGACTGGCAGCCGGCATAACGCCACACTGACCATCTGGCCGGGGCTTGCGTTGTAAAACTGAGATTCGGCAGTGTGCACTGACTTGACGACAGTGGTTACCGATGCTATCCTAAAGATAAGTTTACCTTTGGAACGAGGTGCAGTAATGAATTATGAACGCGAATTACTCAAAGGCAGCACAGACTCTCTACTTCTCAGCCTGATAAACCACCAACCAATGTATGGTTACCAAATCATAAAAGAGCTTGAGAGGAGAAGCAACGGGTATTTTCAGTTCAAGGAGGGTACTCTTTATCCCGCGTTACACCGTCTGGAAAGAGCTGGGCTTGTACGGGGTAAGTGGCAAAAATTGCCAGGTGGTCAGGAGCGACGGTACTACTACATAACGGCAAAGGGGCAAAAAGCTCTGGCTGAGAGGCTAGCCATGTGGCAGGACTTCTCCACAGCCGTAGCTCTGATTATGCAACCAGCGACAGGTTAGCAGAGCAATGCCTGCAAAATGTAGATACACAGACAACCTCAAAGACTTTCTCAGGCTCGAACCTAGCATCAAAAGCGATATTATCCGAGAAATTGATGCGCATCTCAAAGACAAAAGCCGCGAATTGGTAGAATCGGGGCTTTCAGAAGAGGAGGCAACGGCAACAGCAATAAAGCTCCTAGGTCCACCCCGGCTGGTAGCTCGGCAAATGTACGAGGTGTACAGCCAGGGTAGCTGGTTCCAGGCTCTTTTTGCTGCCTTACCCCATCTGCTAGTTGCAGCGCTGTTCGCTTTGCACATCTGGCAAAACACCTTGTGGTTGCTGGGTCTATTAGGTATAGTTATTGCTACTGTCATTTATGGCTGGTGTCACGGTAAGCCGGCCTGGCTTTTCCCTTGGTTGGGTTATTGTCTAATTCCTGTGATTGCTGTGGGCACACTGCTGATTTATCTGCCTGGTGGCTGGGCTTGGTTCGCTGTCACCGCTTACGTTCCATTAGCTCTGCTCGTCATCCTGTCGGTTACCAAGCGGACTATAGAAAAGGACTGGCTATTTGCATCTTTGATGCTGCTCCCGATCCCGATAGTACTAGGGTGGATGTTGGCACTGGGAATAGGAAATAGACTTCCCTGGTACGAGCATCTCCACGACGTTGCTCACTTGGTTGCCTTTAGCTTTGCAGCACTGGCATTTACTGTGGCTACGTTCGTACGCGTCAGGCAACGCTGGGCTAAGGTTGGAGCTCTATTAACATTCGAACTGCTGGTCATAGTAATAGTTACTCTCGGCAACAGAAGTGGTGTCGGTACTGGCGGCTGGCTGCTTCTCGCCTTATTAGGTTTCCTTCTTCTCATTGGTCCAGCGTTAATAGACCGCAAATTAAGAAAAATTGAGCATAAATCCCTGACCCCAAGCAACAAGCCAACGCCTTAGTCCCCACCCAGTGAACCTTACAGATGCAGTCACTTCCAGATGCCACGTCTCAATTGTTTTGCTTCCCTCTCCATCGCCTCTAGGTAGACCTGATACTTGACATCAGGCGGATAGGCTTTAGCCCAAGCACACCCTTGCCTTACCATTTCAGCATTGACAAAGGTATCACCGACATAAACATAGCGCAGCAATCTCCCGTGTTTGTCTGTTTCTGAAATATCCTTTTCCAGTCTCACCTTTTTGCCGGCCACTAACTCCTCATTCACCCGCTTCGCCTCCAGATAGTACCGCTCGCCCACCTCTGGGGCATCAATGCCAATGTAACGCACATGACGACCACCGTGGATAACAATAGTGTCACCATCAATGACCTGGGTGACCACAGCTACATCGCCGGGTTGCTGGCATGCCGCTGCCAGTGACAAAGCAGCCAAAAGCCATAGGAATACAAATCCGCTTTTGATATCCATAGACAAGAAATACTGATGAGCTTTACCAGAAGCTTGCCTGTGCAGCGTCTCCTTTCTT
>DTZC01000258.1 GCA_012961565.1 Dehalococcoidia bacterium | reverse complement strand
CCACACTGACTCAAAAGGTGGTGGAAACCATCCTTCAACCAGTGGTGAGGGCAATGGCAGAAGAAGGGATGCCTTACAAAGGGGTACTATACGCCGGGCTTATGATAGCACCTGATGGTCCAAAGGTGCTGGAATTCAATGCCAGGTTCGGCGACCCGGAAACTCAAGTAATCTTGCCTCGCCTCCAGACCGACTTGCTAGACATTCTTCTCGCTATCGTAGATAATAGACTTCACCAGGTATCCATACACTGGAACAGCGATGCCTGCGTGGGAGTGGTTATGGCATCAGGTGGATACCCCGGAAGCTATAAGATTGGTTTCCCCATAACAGGGCTGGATGAATTAGACCAGGGAATCCTAGTTTTCCACGCCGGAACTAAACTTGGAGAAAATTCGCAGATATTAACAAATGGAGGCCGAGTGCTTACGATAGCAGCCACTGCGCCCACTTTAGCTGAAGCCAGGAGAAAAGTTTACCAGAACATATCCCTGATTCACTTTGAGGGTTGCCACTTCCGCCAAGACATTGCCGCTAGGGAGGTCAATTAAATGCCACTGATAGGTGTAGTTATCGGGAGCAGAACCGACGAGCCTTTAATCCAACCGACACTGGACCTTCTACAACAACTGGGCATCCAATATGAATTCAATATTATGTCAGCCCACAGGAACCCAGAGAGGGTCCGTGAATACGCCTCCAAGGCGAGAGAACGGGGCATAGAAGTTATAATTGCTGCGGCGGGTGCCGCCGCTCACCTCCCTGGCGTGCTGGCTAGCTGGACTACCCTACCTATTATCGGCGTGCCTTTACCCACCAGCGAACTCAAAGGCATAGACTCCTTGTATTCCATTGTCCAGATGCCGCCCGGGGTACCGGTATCCTGTGTGGGCATTGGCACTTCTGGTGCCAAAAATGCAGCGCTACTGGCTACTCAAATACTCGGTATCAAATATCAAGAGGCAAGGAATGCCCTCGAGAAGTATAAACTGAAATTGGCTGAACAATAATTGATACCCCCCAACCTACAACGGTGACAAATACATAACTGACAAAAGAAGAGAAATGATTGAGCGTTATTCCCGGCCACAAATGAAAAAGATATGGTCCGAAGAGAGTAAATTTGATAAATGGCTCCAGGTAGAAATAGCCGTCTGTGAAGCCTGGGCAGAGGTTGGCGCCATCCCCAAAGAGGCAATTCCCAAGATAAAGAAAGCCCGCTACAACCTGAAACGTATCGGCGAAATCCTCAAGGTAACTCACCACGATATGACTGCCTTCCTGCAAGCAGTAGCCGAAGGCATCGGTGATGAATCCCGCTTCATCCACCTCGGTCTCACCTCCTCAGACATCATGGACACCGCGCTGAGCCTCCAACTAAAGGAGGCTTCCCAACTTCTGGCTCAAGACATCGCCGAACTGATTGACGTTCTGGAAAATAAGGCTATTGAGCATAAACAGACGATAATGATAGGACGGACTCACGGCGTCCACGCTGAACCCACCACCTTTGGCTTAAAACTAGCTTTGTGGGCACAGGAGATGAAACGGAACGCTGCCCGTTTGAACAGCGCCAAAAATGCCATCAGTGTCGGCAAAATTTCGGGAGCCGTGGGCACCTACGCCACCGTACCACCAGATGTGGAACAGAAGGCTTGCACCAGACTCGGCTTAACCCCGGCACCAATCTCAAGCCAGATTATCCAGCGTGACCGCCATGCCCAATTCGTCACCACGTTGGCTATCATCGCCGGCTCTTTGGAGAAATTCGCCACTGAAATTAGGAGCCTTCAGCGCACTGAAATCCTGGAAGCCGAAGAGCCCTTTGCCGCCGGGCAGACCGGTTCCTCGGCAATGCCCCACAAGCGCAATCCAGAGCTCTGCGAGCGTATCTGCGGCCTAGCCCGGCTGCTAAGAGGCTATGCCCTCACCTCCATAGAAAACATTGCCCTGTGGCACGAAAGAGATATCAGCCACTCTTCCACGGAACGCATAATACTCCCTGATTCTTGCCTGGTGCTGGACTATATCCTCAGCATTTTTGCTTCCATAATGAAGGGGCTTCAGGTATACCCAGAAAACATGCGTCGCAACTTAGAGCTTACCCAAGGGTTAGTCTTCTCCCAGCGAGTGCTAATAGCACTAATTGAGAAAGCAATAACTCGACAGAAGGCCTATGAGCTAGTCCAGCGAAACGCCATGAAAGCCTGGAAACAGAAAACCAGTTTCCTCGACCTGCCTAAAGCTGACCCTGAGGTAACAGCACACCTGCCCCAGAAAGAACTGGAACCCCTCTTCGACTATAGCTACTTCACCAAACACGTTGACGAGGTCTTTCAACGGCTTGGTCTAACTGACAGGAAGAAAGCCAAGGCAGCTGAAGCAGAGGAGCTAACACCACAGCTACTTTGAACTTGGGGTTATTATGTCAACAGTGTTATCACAAGCAGACCTGCCACTTCCCCTGTTCTGTCGGGGCAAGGTACGTGACACGTATGACTTGGGCGAAAAGCTGTTAATCGTCTCCACGGACCGCATCTCCGCTTTCGATGTCGTCCTGCCCTGTCTCATCCCTGACAAAGGGCTAGTGCTTAACCAGCTCTCGTGCTTTTGGTTCCAAAAAACACACCACATAGTACCCAACCATTTGGTGACACCTGTCGACACTGCTGATTCGGCAAGACCATACCTGCCTCCACAAATCACCCCACCAGACTATCTGCTGGGAAGGTCGATGATTGTACTTAAAGCCGAACGCATCCCGGTTGAATGTGTAGTCCGCGGCTACTTATCAGGTTCCGCCTGGACAGAATACCGCAAAACTGGCACCATTTCAGGTGTGCTCGCACCCCCTAACCTCCAGGAAAGTCAGGAATTATCCCAACCCCTATTCACTCCAACCACCAAGGCTGAAAGCGAGCATGACCAGCCACTGAGCAAAAAAGAGCTGCAGGACCTGGTGGGTAAAGACCTAGCCCGTGACCTAGAGGAAAAGAGCCTGGCTATCTACCAGTATGCCCGCGACTACGCTATAAGCCGCGGCATCATCATTGCCGACACCAAGTTCGAGTTCGGCTTTACTGATGGCAACCTTATCCTAATTGATGAGCTGCTGACACCGGACTCAAGCCGTTTCTGGGATGCTGCCCAGTATGCCGCAGGAGGTTCTCAGCCCAGCTTCGACAAGCAACCTGTCCGCGATTGGCTGGTAGCCTCAGGGTGGAACAAAGAGCCACCAGCTCCCATGTTGCCACCCCATGTAATCGAAGCTACTACCCACCGCTATCGTGAAGCATACTACCGCCTGACTGGAAAGACACTGCAGGATGTATCTGGCTAGAGTCTATGTTACCCTCAAACCCACGGTGAACGACCCACAGGGGCTTACCATAAAAGGAGCACTGTGCAACCTCGGCTTCACTTCTGTCGAGGATGTTAGGGCTGGCAAATATTTTGAACTCCACCTTGCAGAGACCGATTTTGCCAAAGTGGAACAGCAAGTAACTGAGATGTGCTGCAAGCTGCTGGCTAATCCGGTCATCGAAAATTACCGCTTCGAAATAGAAGAAGTCAAAGTCTGATACCTAAAGCCAGCTCCAGATACACGGCATAACCAGCCACACTAAAGCTACGCCCCACGTTGTACGGTTGGTAGCACCGGCACGAAACATTACTGCCTCACACATAACGCCAGTGGAGGGGGCACAATATCAGCTTTAATTAAGGGCAGAGATCTTCGCTTCGCGAATTATTACCCTCGTTCCACTCCGCCACGTCGCCATTTTTGTCAGCCTCCACTTTCACACTCAGGACAGGACAGCTAAAGGAATAGGTGGCAAACCTCTGCACCGAGGAGGCACCTGCAGCCAGAGAAGGAACAGCGTCGTAAGCTTTCGGCTGACACGGGACAAGACACGGATATGTGTATAGTGCCGTTTTAGTTGGACCAGCGCCAAGACTGCCTTGGTTCTTTATCCGATAATATACGGTATTCCCTCTGAGCCAGATGTCCTCGATAACCAGGTCTGCTTTCTTGACCACCAGTGGTGGTGTTGGCGGTAGGAACACAATGCACAGCCAAGACTCGGAGTATGAATTATTCGCTTCCGAGGCTTCAGCCACGGCATCACCTGCATCAGCCTCCACAACCAAGCTGTCAGAAGTGCCTGAACACTCATAGGTGTAGCCAGCAAAGCTTTCCGTCCTCTCTTGGCCCGGTGACAGAGAGCCCACGCTATCGTTCGCCTTTACCACTCCATCGACACGCAACCTCGAGGTACTTGGACCAGCTGTGGCATCACCCTGGTTCTTTATCTTGTAGGTGATTGTATCCCCAGTCCGTGAGATGTCCGTGATGACCAGGTCTGGCTGCCCCGCTGGCGGTGCCGCGGTGACGATAACTGTCACAGTGACACTGTACCAGCCAGCGGCATTACTAGCCGTTAGAGTGTAGGTTGTGCTCGTCGCTGGTGACACAGATGCAGTCCCCGCAGGACCCACAGTGCCCACTCCAGGCTCGATAGTCACCGATGTCGCATTGGACACACTCCAGCTCAGAGTCGTGGAACCGCCAGTAGCTATAATAGGCGGATTGGCAGTGAAATAACTGACGACAGGCAGACCCGTAGGTGTAGGGGGTGATGGCTCAGGCGCCGGTGGCTCAGACGGTGGTGGCGCTCCAGAAACCGCCACCTGAGCTGTCGCGGTAACACTGCCAGCCGGGTTAGTAGCTGTTAAGGTATAGATAGTAGTGGTAGCTGGGGTTACCGCCCTGCTCCCGCTCAAAGCCACACTGCCAATCCCCTGGTCTATACTGACTGATGTCGCTCCACTCACGGTCCAGCTAAGCGTCGAGGACTCGCCGGCAGCAATTGCCGGTGGGTCAGCACTGAAGGAGTTTATCACCGGCGGCTGATTGCCCGTGCCGATGATTATCGGCCCACCGGGGGCACATCCCACTGCCATCGCTACAACCAGCAGGACAGGGATTAGTATTTTTTTCATTTTAACACCTCCCAAAAATTTACATAGCCAGCAATATCAATAAGCAAACCCATCCCATTATACATCAATCTTCATAGCGAACAACAAGTCTGGCCTCATCTGACCTCAGCTCCAAATAGTCAGCTACATGGTAGCGAGAGGTTTGTTTCTCAAACTGCAGCCGGACCTGGAAACGATTGCTGCCGGCATCGACCTGCGACTGAATGGCATTGACTAGCTGACTGGAGCTGATAGGTTGTGCCAGCATTGCTGAAGTTGTATATAATACGGCACTAGGTGCAATACCAATGACAAAATCACGCTTACCGAGCTGGCTATAATGACAATGATAAAGATACAGCCGACCGAGCATGGTGAATGGTGAACCATGCACCTCAGCAGGTGTTAAATCAAGAGCAGCCGACCTAATAGTAGCGCCTTTAGGTATCGATGAAATGTCAAAACTCAAGAATGCCTGCATAGCAACATCTGTGATAGTATCCCCTACTTTCGGCTCTGGACCTACCATGCCATCGCGCCTGACATGACCGTCCTCAGCTGCTATCGAAAATAGCTCCACAGTATGTAATGGCACTTCTAAGACTGCTACTCCAGTTGTAGCTGTAACAGCACCCGACTGATTGGTCGCCGTCAGTGTGTAAACAGTGGTCTTAGTGGGGAACACAACCCTGTTGCCTGCCAAGGCTACATTGCCCACATTCGGCTCTATCTTCACCGCTGCTGCACCTGAGACATCCCATCGTAAAGTCGCAGACTCGCCTCGACTGATAGTAGGCGGATTAGCCTCAAATAGGCTTATCACCGGTACAAGAAGCCCGCTGGGAAGAACGACAACATGGCACGAGACCTCCTTCGACCAGGCTCCACTGTTGTCCTGGACCTTGAACCAGATAGTATGACTTCCCTGAGACAACGATGAGGTCGAAAAAGAAGCTGATGTGCTCAACTCCCCGTCGATACTTGACCGCCAGCTATAAGCGGCTATGCTGCCATCATTGTCAATCCCGTGCCCCGCAAAAGTCACCATTTCTCCCGGCGAAATCCTAGCTGCCGATACTGAATCTATATACGCAGCCGGCGGTTCATTAGGCGCCGGAGGTGGCGCCAGTATACAGCCAGAAACAAATGTAAAGACCATGATAAGCAGAAACAATCTCATCATATCCTTACCTCCAAGAAAACCTGAACTGCTGTGAACCGGTAATCAAAGACCATATCTTTAAGCCCTTGCACTTTCAGCACCAGCCCTTTTCTTTCAACCGTCGGCGCACCACATTTTGATATATCGTCCGCAAGCTGCCACCATGAAGTTTGAACTTCCTCCTGGCTTTCTTACACTGCCTCCGTTCAGTCTTATTTTTATCTACGCTCTCATCCACCTCGCATCAGCCCGATCTAGATTCTAGCCTTTTTCTCACCCCCTCCGTAATCTTGGGCATGGCCTCACCGGCTTTGCTACATATAACCACCACAGCCCGAGAATCCATGGGGGTAGGCATAAGATTGATAATAACCAGCTTAGCCCCAGCCTCCACAGCATACATCGGCATGTAAGCAGCGGGATAAACGACAAGCGTGGAGCCAATGACAATGAAAAGGTCACAGTTACGGGAATGATGAATGGCATTGTTCAACGTTTCCTGTGGCAATGCCTCGCCGAAGAATACAGCATCTGGCTTCAGAATTCCGTGACAGAAAGGGCAGTCAGGGACTTCCTCCCGGTCCAGTCTCCGCAGAATATCATCCATAGGAAAGCGATTACCGCAGCCCATACATCTCACCCACTGCATATTACCATGAAGCTCAAACACCCTGTCCGCAGAATTGCCCGCTCTTTGGTGCAGATTATCGATGTTCTGTGTAATAACACAGGTCAGTTTGCCCAGCTTCTCCAGCTCAGCAATAGCATAATGGGCTGCATTAGGCTCAGCATCCTTCAAAAGACCACCTTCCCTCAGCATCTGCCATTGCAGCTTCCTGGTCTCAGAGCTGCGCATGAACTTGTCAATGGTAAAATCATCCGGATCAAACCGGCTCCAGATTCCCCCGGGACTGCGAAAATCAGGTATTCCTGATTCTGTACTCACCCCAGCCCCGGTAAATACTACTACCCGATTCGCCCCTGCAATTAGGGCTGCCACTCTATCACACAAATAGTCGAGGTCATTTGTTTCCATGACTAACCACCAATATTCAAATATTCTGGAATCAATGCTAGTTGGCTGGGGCACAAATGTCAAGATACCGAATTGAATGGCTGTGAATTCGCCCCACGTAGATTGCTGCATGAACTCCTTCACCGGCATTTAAGTCAGGTGGATGGAAATAGTTTCTCACTGCCAGTATACTAATGAAAAGGCAGAATTACCGCAATGGGACAATGAATAATGTGGGACAGTACGAACACAAAATCATCCATCCAAAGTAGATTACGCACTAGATTCATCGGGCAGCAGTTGCACTATTATCCGACAGTTACCTCAACCATGGATATTGCCCGGATACTAGCCAGAGAGGGAGCAGTCGAGGGGACAGTGGTCATAGCTGGCACGCAGACTGCCGGCAGAGGCCGCTTGGGCAGGTCATGGCTCTCACCCGAGGGTAGTGTAGCCCTGTCGGTCATTCTCAAGCCCTCCCCGGATAACCTGCCACAGCTTATCATGATAGCCTCTGTCGCCGTCGTCAAGGTCATTAAGACGGTGACCGGTCTTGACGCCCAAATCAAGTGGCCCAATGACGTCCTGGTCAAAGGCAAAAAGGTCTGCGGAATCCTGATAGAAAATGAGGTTAAAGGATATGAGGTGGATTTCGCCATTATAGGCATCGGTATAAACGTGAGTTTTGACCCTACAGGTTTCCCTGAGATTTCAGATATAGCCACCAGCCTATCCCA
>DTZC01000257.1 GCA_012961565.1 Dehalococcoidia bacterium | reverse complement strand
GTGCACCGCAGACCACAGTAGACCGTTGCTTGCCTAAATCCACGGTTGCCAACCGCAGGCGGTCAGCATTGGGATGCGGAGCAACGTCGACTATCCTGCCAACCACTATGTTTTCCCAGTTCTTGCCTACCGCCTCTACTTCTCCAACTTCCAGCCCAGATAGGGTCAACCTTTCACACATTGCTTCAAGCGGCATAGAAATATCGACGTAGTCTTCTAGCCAGCGTAATGAGACCCTCACTTCACAAGCTCCAAAAGCTACACTAACTACCAGATTTTTAGAACTGCGTTAGAAATCTGAGGTCATTACTATAAAAGAGGCGAATATCGTCTATTCCGTACCGCAGCATAGGTATGCGCTCCACACCCATCCCAAAGGCAAAACCGGAGTAAATATCAGGGTCAATGTCAACACGCCGCAGGACTTCAGGATGTACCATTCCGGCACCCAGAATCTCAATCCAGCCACTATTGCCACACAAGCGGCAACCAGCTCCCCGACACGCCAAACAATCAATAGCCACCTCCACGCCAGGTTCGACGAAGGGGAAATAATCACAGCGAAAGCGGCATTTCCTATCACTACCAAAAAGACGCCGAGTAAATTCGAACAGAGTGCCCTTTAAGTCAGCCAGGGTAATATTTTTATCTACAGCCAACCCCTCAACCTGGTAGAACATCCATTCGTGCGTAGCATCCGTAGCCTCATATCTGAACACCCGCCCCGGGGCTATCACTCTTATCGGCGGTCGGGACTTCTCCATAACCCTTATCTGAACCGGAGAGGTGTGAGTCCGCAGCAGCATAGTCTTATCCGCGGACTCAGTCTCAAAGTCCACCCACAGCGTAGCAAACATGTCGCGTGCCGGATGGTCTGCTGGCATATTAAGCGCCTCGAAATTGTAATACTCCCACTCCACTTCAGGACCCTCAACAATCTGAAAACCCATGCTTTTAAAAATATCGCAGATTTCCTCCAGAACCTGAGTTGTTGGATGAAGACGACCCAGCAGGACAGGGTGTCCCGGTAAAGTAACGTCAAGGCTTTCGCGTTGCAAAGAAATGACCGCGCTTTGCTCCAGGTCAGCTTTCTTTGCGGCCAGGCTTGTCTCCAGAGCTTTCTTAAGTTCGTTGGCTCGAGCTCCAACCACACGCCTCTCTTCTGGAGGCAAGGTCAATAGTGAGCGCAGGATTCGTATAAGTGTGCCCTTTCTACCCAGATAACGAATTCGCCAGGCTTCGAGGGCGTTGACATCGCTAACTCTGTCTAATTCATCAAAGGCTTTAGAGGCAAGCTCTTCGACTTGGTTCAGCATCATTCCTGGTGCGTAAGTGGGATCAGCCCTTGAGTCTGTCCGCAGCTAGAGTCAGCAGCTTGGAGAAACTGGCTGGGTCATTTACCGCCATATCTGCCAATGCTTTGCGATTGATTGCCACGCTCGCCTTTTTCAAACCATCCATAAACTGACTGTAAGAGAGCCCTCCTGCTCGAGCAGCAGCATTTATTCGCACAATCCACAACCGCCTCATATCACCCTTACGCTCACGGCGATGAGAATAGGCATAATATAGAGCATGGAGCATCGACTCGTGAGCTCGCCGGAACAAAGCATGCCTGGCACCCCTGTGCCCCTTGGTCAACCTTAATACTTTCTTATGTCGTCGGCGAGTAACTACACCGCCTTTAACCCGTGACATCCTTTCCTCCTGACCTATTTCAAGCCATAGGGCAGCAGTCTCTTTATTTTAGTCCTATCCGCAGGTTGGACCGGTATCATATCATCATAAAGGCGCTTGGTTCTCGCCGTTTTCTTGCGTCTCAAATGACTCTTGCCCCCCTTGACACGCATGATTTTACCTGTGCCCGTGATGCAGAAACGACTCCTGGCACCCTTATGGGTCTTAAGCTTTGGCATCTAGACTTTCTCCTCGATTTCCTCTTTCTTGACCTGTTTTGCCGGGATGGGTGAAAGCACCAGGCTCATGAAGCGTTCGTCAGAAGAAGGTGTCCCGTCAAGTACCGCCACATCCTTCAGTCTATCCGCTACTTTTTGCAGCAATTTCAACCCTATCTCTGGATGAACAACCTCACGACCCCGGAAAAACACATAAAACCTTACTTTATCACCGTCCTCTAACAGCTTCCTGGCTATTTTGATCTTGGTCTCTAGGTCATGCTCCTTGACCCGTGGTCTAACACGAATTTCCTTCAGAACTGTGCCTCTCTGACTCCTTCGTGCCTTACGCTCCTTCTTGGTCTGCTCATACCTGTATCTGCCATAATCAAGAAGCCGGCATACCGGCGGAACTGAAGCTGGCGCTACTTCCACCAAATCAAGCTCACGCTCACGCGCTATTTGCAACGCTCTCTCTAGAGGGAACACCCCCAACTGCGCCCCCGTTTCACTTATAAGCCGCACCTCCCTAGCTCGAATCTGCCGATTGATGCGTAACTCTTTGACTATGTTACTCCTCACCTCCTCTACAATAAACAGACCACTCCGCAGAATATATCATATTGATAACAGGAAATCAAAGCCTGTCAGTCGCCTTAGCCTCAATGACTGATTTCACCCTGTCCTTAAATTGCAGAAGCGGCACCGAGCCCAAGTCCTCTCCACTCCTTAACCGCAAAGAGATCCTACCAGCAGCCACTTCTTTATCACCAGCAATACACATATAAGGAACTTTCTGCAACTGGGCATCTCTTATCTTCGAGTTCATCCTCTCTGAGCGGTCATCCACCTGGACACGTATGCCATGCTCCTTGAGCTGGTCTGCCACCTCACGGGCATAAGCTACATGGCGGTCTGCTATTGGGATTATAACCACTTGCACCGGCGCCAGCCATACAGGAAAAGCGCCACCATAATGTTCCACAAGACAAGCCATGAACCGCTCCATACTCCCCAGCACGGTGCGGTGCACCATCACTACCTGGTGCTCCAAGCCATCTTCGCCAACATAATTGACATCAAACCGCTGTGGTAGGTTAAAATCAACTTGAATAGTTGGTCCCTGCCACAACCGGCCTAAAGCATCCTTGAGCTTGATATCTATCTTGGGACCGTAGAAAACACCCTCACCGGGGTCTATGGCATAATCGAGCTCAAGGCGTTCCAGGACACTTTTCAGAGCTTTGGTCGCATTTTCCCAGACCTCGACCGTCCCAGCATACTTTTCCGGTCGCGTGGACAGAAGAAGCTCATACTCCTGAAAGCCAAATGTATTCATCATAAAGCGAGCCAGTTGCACCACCTCCATCGTTTCAGCCTCAAGCTGGTCGGGTCGGCAGAATATATGGGCATCGTCTTGGGTGAAGCCGCGCACCCGCGCCAGCCCGTGCAGTACCCCCGACCGTTCATAACGGTACACCGTGCCCAGTTCAGCATAACGCAGCGGCAGGTTGCGATAGCTACGCAACTGGGTCTTGTAAATCAAAATATGCCCCAGACAGTTCATCGGCTTGATGATGTATTCCTGTCCCTCAATATCCATGGGTGAATACAGGTTCTCCCGGTAGAAATCCCAGTGCCCGCTTGTCTTCCACAGATTTACCTTAGCAATGTGAGGCGTGTAGACTATTTCATATCCCCGCTTTCGATGTTCCTCCTTCCAGAAATCTTCAATAATCTGGCGTACCAGTGCCCCCTTGGGGTGCCAGTGCACCAACCCCGGCCCCGCCTCCTCATGAAGGCTGAACAGGTCCAGCTCCCTGCCCAGCTTCCTGTGGTCACGCCTGCTAGCCTCATCAAGGCGAGCCAGATAGTCCTCAAGTTCAGTTGCACTTTCGAAGGCGACACCATAAATCCGCTGCAACATGGGACGCTTCTCATCACCCCGCCAGTAGGCTCCAGCGATGCCGGTCAGTTTGAAAGCTTTAATCTCACCGCTTGCCTTCACATGTGGTCCGCGGCATAAATCAACGAAAGAACCCTGCCTATAGATGGTTACCGTTTCATCTGGAAGCTCCTCGATGAGCTCTATCTTGTAAGGCTGCCCTGAAAACCGTCCCAATGCCTCTTCTTTGCTTACCTCTTCCCGAATAAAAGGTACATTGGCAGCGATTATCTCCTTCATCTTAGCTTCAATAGCTACCAGGTCGTCAGGGACAAGGGCACGGGGTAGCTCAAAATCATAATAGAAGCCGTCTTCGATGGCAGGACCTATGCCAAACTTTACCCCCGGGAAAAGCGACTGGACAGCTTCAGCCATCACATGGGCTGCTGAATGGCGCATCCTCTCCAATCTGGCTTCTTTTTCTTCCTGTGGCATCTTCTGCGTCCCTACCTGGACCGCAAGCAGGTAGTTAATAAGCGAATCGCATTTTATCAACGGCAATATGCAGAGTCAAGCAGAAGTCTCTTCCACATGAGCAGCATTCAGCAACAACGGATTTCCTATCATCTTAACTCACTAATGTAGCCTCAACCCTTCAGGATCGAGCTACCGAGGTTAAGCCCGGGGGACTACAGGTGGTTTGCTTAATCCTGCCCCTATCAATCATATCCATTACCTGTAGCCCCGACCCTTTAGGGTCGGGTTCCCGAGACTTTAGCCTCGGGACTACATTTGGAAATTTTTATCCACAGGTCAAGACCTCGGGGCTACTCGTAAAGAGTAATGCCTGGCTAAAGCCTTACACCTAGTAATCAATCTTTTCTT
>DTZC01000256.1 GCA_012961565.1 Dehalococcoidia bacterium | reverse complement strand
CAAAGCGCTTTGAGACGGAAAACCTGCGTTATGCCAAGGTTAAGCAACTACCGTTACCCTTTGTTTCTGAAAAAGGACAGGGCTACACAGTCCAGATAGACAAGAGAAAGAAAGAGCTGGTCGAAGAGATAAGAAACTTGACAAAAGATTTAAAGAGACTACTTAAAGAAGATATTAGGACCTTGCCGCGAGTTCATTTTGATGGCTCTCTCTATGTGCCGATATTACGTCAAAGTAAGAAAATAGACAAAATCTCCCCGGCGGGCTTGGTGTCTAGTGAACAGGACTTTGTGCTGGGTTTGAGAAAGTATTTGAGAAAGCACAAAGACAAATTCCCGGTTGAGGTATATCTTTTGAGGAATTATCCTTTTTCCGGTGTTGGGTTTCAGCTTCAGTGGTCAAAATTCTACCCTGATTTTATTATGTGGAGAAAGGAAGGCGGGAAACAAACCATCGTTTTCATAGACCCCAAGGGCTTGGAGCACACCAGGGGGCTGGATGACGAAAAGATACAGTTTGCAAAGGACGGAATCAAGCAGATAGAACATAGGCTTGGTAAAGCTAGCATCAGGCTGGAATCATTTATACTTTCTCAAACTCGGTATGAGAAATTGGTACAGAGGGCTGCACCTCCTCCCTCGAAGGATGAATATATCAAACATAATGTGCTATTCTTGGAGGACGAGGATTGGCCAGAGAGGCTGCTGGGGAGGCAATTGGGAGGGAAGTGCTGATTTGCCTTCTTCAACTGTGTGGTGGGCTCCTCTGGAAAAGTTGGGTCTCTGCGATTCTGGCTGAAGTTATCTTATTCCATTCTGGCGCTTTGCTTTGACACTGCGAAGTGGTGGTGTTATGATGATACTGAATTGCCCGGCTGATAATCAGCTGGGTGGCATATGGACGGCATTAGTAACTTATATCTAATACTATTTGTCATCTCTCTGGTAATAGCAGCCTTCTTTTGCAGTGCTGAGACCGCTTTCATCGGTATGCAGAGGCTTCGTCTCCAGCACCTGATTCACACCAATCACCCCAGGGCGAGAGCAGTAGCCAGAATCTTGGACAAGCCGGAGAAGTTCTTGGCTACTGTATTGTTTGGCATCAATTTCTTTGAGACGGCTATGGCCGCTCTGGGAACTGTGATGGCGGTATCATTATGGGGAGAAAACTTAGGTGCAGCTATTGCCACTATAGTCATTACATTACTGACCTTAGTCCTTGTTGAATTTATCCCCAAAAGCCTGGGTGCCCGCTATGGAGAGCGTATAGCCTTGCTCTATGCCAAGCCAATACAAATCATATCTACCATTTTTTACCCATTTGTATATGTGCTAAACCATATTGGTATACGGTTTACCAGAGTTGTTAGGGATGAAACTGAGCTGAAGCCCACCATCAGCGAGGAGGAGTTTCGCACTGCTATCACTGTGGGCACTGCTGAAGGAGTGTGGGAGGAAGACGAAGCTGAGATGCTGCACAAAGCCTTTGAGTTTGCTGACCGACCGGTCAGGGAGGTAATGCAGCCACGAACAGAGGTCACATGGCTGAAGCAAGGGACAAGTGTGGCGGCTTTTCTTGATATCTACCGTCAATTCCCTTTCTCGCGTTTCCCGGTTTACAAGGGGACTCCTGATAATGTAGTCGGTGTTTTGTCGATTAAAGATGTACTTATGGCTCAAGCTAATGGTTCACTGGGCGTGAATGGCTCAATTGACGAGCTGGTGCGTCCGGTACATTTTGTGCCCGAGAGCAAGCGGCTGGGTGAGCTTCTGGCTGAGATGAGGGACAACAATTGCCATATGGTGGCAGTGGTTGACGAGTATGGTGGTGTAGCTGGTATAGCCACACTGGAGCACCTGACGGCGGAGATAATGGGCGTCCTCGGTGATGAACTTGCCGGTGTGGAGCAGGAATTTGTCACTATAGATGCCAATACCTATGAGGTTGATGGCAGCCTCAGGGTGGAAGAGGCTAACGAGGAGTTAAATCTGGGTCTGCCTAGCGGAGACTATGAGACCGTAGCTGGCTTTATTCTGAGCCGTCTGGGGCGCATTCCAAAGCAGGGGGAGCACCTGAAATATAAGGACTTGAAGTTGACCATACTGGAAATGCGGGAGCGGAAAATCGAGAGGATTCTGATAACCAAAGAAAAGGATGCAGCGCCTGCGTCTGAAATTTAGTCGTGGTGAAGAGCTCAAGTTCCTTTCACACCTGGACCTGATGAGGCTTTGGGAGAGGGTTCTGCGTCGGGCTGGGCTCCCCCTGGCTTATTCAAAGGGCTTTACCCCTCACCCGCAGATTGCTGCAGCAGCTCCTCTGGCGGTGGGGGTGACTAGTGAGGCTGAGCTGATGGATGTCTTTCTCTCCCGCTGGGTGCCACCACAGTCCTTTGTTATCAGAGTGAAAAGTCAGTTGCCTCGTGGGATTGAATTGTTGGAGGCTTGGCCGGTTGGGTTAAGTGCTCCATCACTTCAATCTCAGGTCCGACTTATCGAGTATAGAGTTTGCGTGGAGACAGAAAAGGGAGCTGAGGAGGTAGAATCTGCACTGCAATCTTTGCTTTCAGCTGCTGAACTGCCATGGCACCATTTCAGGAATACGGGAGCGCGCTATTACGATTTACGTGCTCTTATAGACGATTTGTGGCTCATTGACTACCGTGATTCGCTATGCGTTTTGGGAATGCGATTACGCTGTGACGCTAGGGGTACCGGTAGACCGGAGCAGGTAGCTAAGGCCCTAGGTTTTTCGCAACGTCCCAAATCGATGCATCGTGTCAGGCTCATTTTGAGTTAGGTAAAATTTGGTCACATAATGCAACTGGTAGAGTCCCATCCGGATATCAGGCGGCAGGAGCTAGCCCGGGAATATGTCAGGCTTGTAAGATGGCTCTCCTTGGCTAAATTAGCAATGGTTGGTACTGTGTTGCTGGTACTTGTTTTCAGCGACATTTCGACTAAGCTCGGCTATCTGTTGGATATTCGACAGCCCTGGGCATCGGCGCTGTATTTTTTAATGCTAGCCGTTGGTTTAGGAGCAGTGACAATGCCGTTGACTTATTATCAGAGTTTTGTTCTTCCGCAGCGCTATGGTCTGTCAAATCAGAAGTTTGGCAGTTGGCTTGCTGACGCAGCTAAGGTAGCAGCTCTGGCGGTTCTACTCGGTGAGGTGGCGGTTGTGGTGGTCTACTGGTTTTTAGCTAACCTCCCGGGCATTTGGTGGTTTTGGGCGGGGATTCTACTGGCTCTGATAAGTGTGCTTCTAACTCACCTGGCTCCTATCTTGCTCCTGCCACTTTTCTTCAAACTAGAGCCTCTGGCAGACATTGAGCTTAAGAAAAAGTTGATGAATCTGGCAAAGAAGGCTCGAACCCGGTTAGCTGACGTGGTAATCATGGACTTGAGCAGCAAGAGTACTGAAGCTAATGCTATGTTGGCTGGCTTGGGTAACACTAGGAGAATCATCATCAGCGACACTTTAGTCCAGCAGTATTCACCAGATGAGGTTGAAGTGATAATGGCTCATGAACTGGGTCATCATCTTCATCGGGACATACCCAAGCTTATCGCGGTGCAGTCTGCCATCATCGTACTGGCTTTTTACACCGCTGATTGGGCTTTGAGGGCGGGCGTATCCTGGCTGGACTATCGGGGAATTGCCGATGTAGCAGCATTGCCCCTGCTGCTTTTAGCTCTAGCTGCTTTTGGTTTTGTTGTAATGCCATTGATTAATGGCTATAGCCGCGGTTTGGAGATAGCGGCTGACGAGACTGCTCTAGCGTTAACAGGGAATCCGCAAGCTTTTGTTACAGCAATAACCAAGCTCATTGACCAGAACCTGACTGTAGCCAACCCGGGTCGGTGGCTGGAATTGATATTTTATGACCACCCCTCTTATGCTAGGCGGGTAGACCTAGCCCGTCGTTACCATCAGGAGACTGCTTAAGGAGGTGAACGATTAGGCTCATTTTGATCAGACATGGTGAAACTGTCTGGAATCAGGAACGGCGGATTCAGGGCGGCAGCAGCGATACTGAGTTGAGCGAGGTGGGAAGGAGGCAGGCGGAGAAACTTGGTTTGACACTGAAGGACGTAGAAGTCAGCGCTATCTATTCCAGCCCGCTGAAGCGTGCTTTCGATACAGCTCAGGCTATTGCCAGTCATCATCAGATAAAAGTGGAAACTGAACCTGACTTGCGGGAGATGGAGGTGGGTGAGCTTGAAGGTGTACCCATAAGCGAGTTGGGCACCAGCTTCAGCCAGTTTATGCTCCAGTGGCGGCAGGGACGGGGAATGGAGAGGCTGCCTGGCGGCGAAAGCGTGGTCAACCTGGCGAACAGAGTGTGGAGGGTTATTCAGCATATTATCAGGAAGCGTGACCCGGGGACGGTTATAGTGGTTGGTCATTATTTCGTTGTTGTAGTTGCTATTTGTAAAGCTCTGAGATGGCCTTTAACTTGCCTGGAACGGATTAGGGTCCAGACTGGCAGTATTAGTATAATTGATTTGGACAGTAGCGGACAGTCTCGGCTGACTTTACTAGGTGATACCTGTCATTTAGGGGAGAGCTAGGCTCGGCAGTACTGCTTCCTAGGAATGGGAACATGGCGGGATAAGAGCAGGAAGGGGGACAAGCTTGACTGGGAAAGACAAGGCACTGGCACAAAAAGTAATCAGCTTTATTCAAAAACATAATCTTTTT
>DTZC01000255.1 GCA_012961565.1 Dehalococcoidia bacterium | reverse complement strand
GAACTCGACCCTGAAGGGTCGAGGCTACATCGGTGGATTAATATGCATCAAGAACGGGTTGTTGCTAAACAGTCTCTGGATGGAAATATAACACTTGATAAGGTTGCATATGTTATAGTAACATCTTAAACATATCACTTTGTGTCATTGTTGTCAAGCGTCGGGGGTGTGAGGTTGTCGAGGAAAGGTCAGGCAAAGTGTTAGCAGCTAAGGCTGGAGAGCCGCTGATGGTGTCTCTGGAGCGTGCCGGCCTGGTTCTCTGCCATCTGTCGCTCCGGGGAGTGCACTGCCTGCAGAACAAGGCTGGTTTCAGGCAAAGTTTTTGCACCAGCCAGAGCGCATCGCCGCTGGGTAGATGAAAACAGGGGCTATATTCACCCTTGCATGAGTTATTCTGTGGAAGACCTGCGCATCCGACTTTAGGGAGCTGTCACTTACAGTCACTATTCGCCAGGTTGAACTCAGTGTTACTCCAAATCAATCCATTCATTCTTCAAGCCGTGGTAAATGGCTTCTGTGCGTGAGGCAACTCCCATTTTGCGAAACATGGAACGGAAGTAGCTGTGGACTGTGCGTTCGGAAACATATAAACGCTGTGCAATAGTTCTGTTGCTTAGCCCCTTAGCTGCCAGTTGAAGTGTTTCCAGCTCCCGAGGGTTGAGTCCATCAGAGCCCAGAGGGTGTGTGTTTTTGGTGGTTGTCCTTCTGGCTGCGCTGCGGATGGCAGTCAGGTCGATTACAGCCTCACCAGCATAGACGCCGCGGATGGCACTTAGCAGTTGTTCCGGTGATGCATCTTTAAGGATGTAACCGGCAGCTCCTGCCTCGATGCAACCCATGACACAGTAATTGCTTACGCTGTCGCTTATCACCAAGATGCTGGTGTTGGGGGATATCTGTTTGAGGCGCCTGATGAAGAGCCGCTTGGTACGTATTGGGCATCTGAGGTCTGCCAGAACCACGTCAGGCATCTGATTAGCAACTAATTCCACCAGATAATCGCGGTCACCGGTGGCTGCTACAAGCTCCATGTCCGCAGCACTGCCAATGACACTACAGATACCATATCTCATCAGCGGTATCTGCTCGCCAACCACCACGCTTATTGTCCCCATCACCCTTGTGCCACCGTGTCATTGAGCCGAACTGGCGAAGACTGTGTGCACTTAATTGTAGTTGCTGTCTGGTGACTGTGTCAAATCAGCCTGCGAAATGGTAAAAATGCCTAAAAAAGTTGGCATTTTTCTACTTGCATTGCAAGCCTATTGATTGCTTAATTAACATATTAACATGAGGTGTATCAGGTACTCAAGGGGAACATAGGCATTCTTGAGTACCAGATTGGTTATGTTGGCGTGCAACCCACTTAACTGTCAAGCGTGGTTAGCTCGTGAATGGAGATGCTGTCTGCTTGGCAGCGCTGAGAAATATGTATTATTAGAGGTCATGAAGAGGTGCTGATATGCCGACAATTGATGATTTCATTAGACCTAAGGAGTGGATTCCCGACATAGTCCTGGATATTGGTAGAGTTATCAGGCAGTGGGGGAAAGATAAATATATACCCATCCGGCGACAGGTTGACGAAGATTGGAAGGAGCACAAGCTAATCAAGCCATTGATGAAAGAGTTGCTGGTGGACTTGAGCCTGGCTAGAGGTCTGTGGCCAGCAGAGATAGGGGGCATGGATATTCCCAATTCGGCAACCTTTTTCTGCGTTATCTGCGAGGAGCTTTCCAGGTTCGATTCTGCCTTTGCCCTGGCAGTGGGCGTGAGCTGTGGCTGGCCGATGCTTCCGATTGCGCTGGAACCACATCGGAACATGGAGCTATGTCATGAACTGGGTTCAAGGTTCTGCGGCAGTGAAATGTATACCTGCTGTATGGACATGACCGAACCGGCTGGAGGGTCGGACATAGAAAATATAGGACGTTTGCACGGGAAAACGATAAAGACTTCAGCCCGGCTGGTAGGTGGTGACTGGGTAATCAACGGTCACAAACTCTGGCCTTCAAATGCCGATGCCGACCTGCACGGTGTGCTTTGTTCCACCAATCCGGGGTCAGCAAATGAGGAGGATATTGCCATCATCTATGTCCCCAAAGATACCAAAGGGGTAACTGTAGGTGGACCGTACCACAAAGCTGGTATGGCAGCGGACTATAATTCTGATATCTGGTTTGACGATGTAAAGGTGCCCAAGCGGTATCGAGCACACGGTCCTGGCGATGACGCCAAGTACCTCAGAGAGATCCTGGTTTATGGCAATGTAGCCGGTGCCTGTCTGGCACTGGGTCCGATGAAGAATACCTATGAAATCATCAAGAAGTGGACTTCAGAGAGGGTTGTTTTCGGCAAACCGTTGAAGGAGCATAGCATCAACGCCGCAATTCTGGCTGAAATCATCATAGATATCGAAGCGTCATCGCTCTGGCTGTACACCATGGCAAGGCAGATAGATAACCCTGATATATACGGGATAAAACCCTGGGATGATGCCATGGTGGCTAAGAGCAGGGCAGCGTCTCTGTTTGCCACAGATGCTGCTGTTCATGCCACCAACAGGGCGATGGAACTCATGGGGTCTTATGGCTACTGCCGGGAGTATGACCTGGAGAAGCACTGGCGAGATGTGAAGATGTCACAACTGTGGATGGGGGGCAGGCAACTCGACCTGCTTGAGATTGCCAGATACTGGTATGATATCGAAACACTATGAATTAAATTTGTTGACTGAAGCTCTGGCTTGCTTACATAGTGTGTTGGTTAGTGGTCGAGGTCAATTATGAAGGAAATTTTTTGATAAGGAGGTAGTTGGAGATGGCAGAGGTGAAGGTGAAGGAGGGTGAAGAGCTCAATGGTCTGGGGAAGATGCTCAAGGAGACGATAGATAAGAACCTTCAGGACCCCAAGAAATACAAAAGCATCGAGAAGTTAAAGGGCAGTGTAGTGATAAAGGAGAGCACCTCGGGTGTAGCTGTTACCCTCCACTTTAAGGAAGGAGAAATAGAGATACAGAATGACGCTATAGAAAAGCCTAAAGCATACCAGGAGGCAGGGTTTGAGACCATGGCTTACATCAGTTCGGGTCAAATGAACCCCACAGTGGCTTTGCTCACCGGAAAAGTGAAGGCTAGAGGCAATCTATTGATGCTGATGAAGATAGCACCGATAATGGTGGTGGCAGACTGAAAGGTTTAAGAGCCAGAGATGGGAAAGGTGATTGTTGCTACCGGCAGAGGGGGAACAGGTAAGTCGACCTTCTGCGCTATCCTAAGCAGATATTTAGCTCCGCCGCTATTGTTGATTGATGTTGACCCTGACCAGAGTTTGAGTGATATGCTGGGGATAAATCTGGAGGGGGAGGGGATAGCTACGGTTTCAGAGTTAGTGGGTGATAGTCGGGAAGCGAGGAGGCTGGGGACTCAACTGTATTTTGATGAGCTGGAGGCTTCGCTTTACCGGAACTGCGTGTATAGAGGAGAGGGGTTTCATCTGCTAACCTTGGGGACAAAGTGGACTGAGGGCTGTTACTGCCGCGAAGACAACTCGCTCAAGGGGATAATTCCCAGACTTATTGCCGAGTATCGGAGTGTAGTGATAGACTCGCCGTCTGGCTTGGAGCACTTGAACCGCCGAGTGGTGTCACACGTAGATATCCTGTTTGTGCTTTCAGACCCTTCGCTGAAATCTGTCAAGCATGTGGAGCGGATGAAACGCATTATGGAGGAGGTGGGGATAAGTTGCCAGTGCCTGTTTGTAGTAGAAAACTATGAATTCGATGAAGCCGCGGGAAGCCATCTGGATACCTGGGGTGAAGGCTACCTGGGAAAGATAGATTATGATGCTAATGTAAGGGGCTACAATTTAGACGGGAGATCACTGTGGGAACTGCCAGAAGATTCTGCGGCATGTTTATCGGTCAAGAAGTTGCTGGCACGAATCCAGGAATTTGATAAGTGTCGTCTGGAGGTCAGGCAAGAGTTATCAGGTGAGATAAGGCACGACACCTGAGCTGAGATTGCTGTAATGCTGGTTGGCTTAGCTTTACGTGGGAGTGGAGCACAGCGGTTGGTGAAAATAAAGGTGCCGGTTAGGTATGTATGAAGGACAAGGACTATTACGAAGAACTGTGCAAATTTTATGAAATTGCGCTGGGCGACATACCGCATCGTGGTGACTTCAAGGAAGCACTGCGGAGGACCGTGGCTATTGAAGACCTGAAGGTCTTTTTCCTGCTGCCGCTAACTGGGAGCATCACGTTAACTAAGCTGAAGAAAAAGGCGAAGATGCCTGCTGATGAACTGGAGAAGGTGCTTACACGGCTTGCCTCCGAAGGATTTATCATGACTTACAGGACTGAAAGAGACTATGCTTATGAGCGAGGCAATCCGGTATTCATGGCTGAACAGCAGGTGAGGAAGAAGAAAGAGACGCCGCAGCGTGCGTTGTTCGCCAAGTTTTTCAATGCGCTGATTGAGGGTAAAACACCAGGCGGTTTGCCGACCAAAACGCCCTATTACCGGGTGTTGCCAGCGGAACCGGCAGTTGTGGAAGCCTCTGCGCTACGCACGGTCGATGTAAACGCGGTGATTCCAGATGCGCGTGGTGTATTGCCGGTCGATGTCATCACGGAAATGGTCAGGAAAGACGGCGACTTAATTGGCGTCGGGGAGTGCTTTTGTAGGAAGACAAAGCAGGTACTGGGTGAAGGCTGCGGTCATCCGGTGGAGACCTGTTTTGTGTTCAACGAGATGGCGCAAACCTTGATTGAACACGGGTTCGCACGTAAGATTGACTACGATGAAGCGGTGCAGATATTGAGGAATTGCGAAGACCGTGGTCTGGTGCATAACGTTGACAACTGCGAAGGGCAGATTCAAAGCCTGTGCAACTGCTGTTCCTGCTGCTGTCTCCTTCTCAAAAGCGCCAGCCGAGGTGAGACATATGCTGAGGCGCCTTCACGGTATGTGGTCGACTTCGACCCAGAGAGGTGTCGTGGTTGTCAGGTTTGCATCTCGCGATGTCCGTTGGGGTTAAGGTCTGTGGTCGAGGGGAAGGTGGTTGTCAATGAGGAAAGATGCATCGGATGTGGGCTGTGCGCCGCCACCTGTCCCAGTGGTGCCAGCAAGATGGTGCCCCGAAAAAAGGTTGAGAAAATTCCAAGGAGCCATGGTGAACTGTATGACAGGCTGGGGAGGGAAGCGCTGGTCTCGTTTGCCCGGAAAAAGATATCGCAGAAACTAACTGGGGTAATAGCGAAACGTTCATGACAGGATTTGGAAGTAAGTGCTGTTTGTTCCGTGATGTCACGGATGGTTATAGTGGGCAACAATCTAAGTTTGTAACAATAATTGAGAAGGAGGTTTGAAAAATGTGTCG
>DTZC01000254.1 GCA_012961565.1 Dehalococcoidia bacterium | reverse complement strand
GTCTCTGACCACCGCTTCTGCAGAGCGGAATGCTGGTTGGTTCCGGTTATAGCACTCCTTGAAGGCGGTAGCCGAGCCCCCGCAGATGATGCAGTTCTCGGTACAGCCACGGCAGGTGAGTATTGCGGTGATGGGATAGCTAAGCCAGTTTCTGGCCGGCATGTAACTGACCAGGTCTCGGTATCTGATGACGGAGCGCACCACATGGCTGTAGTGCTTTACCATGACCTCGGCCAGGTCAGTCGGGACGTGTGACATGGGGTTTACCTGCATCTTGCCGCGGTTGTCTTTCCAGGCAAGGTTAGGCACCGCTCCAGGCTCTGTGTTACTCATTATGCAGTCCATCAATTGTCGGAAGGGTTCCTCTGTGGAGTCGCCTCTGAGCACGTAGTCCACCTCGGGGTAGGCGAGTAACTCTTGGTAGAAATAAGAGGAGGAAAAGCCGCCGAATACCATCTTTGCCTCTGGGTGCCACTTTTTGACTATCTTCGCCACCTCTATAGAACCGTGGCAGTGCACCAGCCAGTGTAGGTCTATGCCGAACACCGCTGCCTTAAGCCGCCTTATGAGTGTCTCAGCATCAAATTTTCTGTCCCTTAGCATCCGCACGGCGAGGTTCACAATGCGCACCCGATAGCCATAGCGCTCCAGATATTCGGCGATGCTGGTGAAGCCGATGGGATACATCTCGAAAACATAAGAAGGGGGAATCAGGTCACTGACCGGTCCGTAGAGGATGGTCTTGCGGCGGAAATCGTACACGCTGGGTGCATGCAGCAGAATAAGGTCAGTTGACATAACTATTTTCCCGACTGGTAGTCCAACACCTCGGCAACCGGAATTGCCGGCAAAAAGGCAGCTGTCTTAAAAGATACCACCAGCAATGTATCCCATGCTCAGAAGCAACTGAGTCAGCAGGACGAGCAAGACATTGTTTGCCATAGCCGGCATGAGCTTATTTTCATCTTCAGGCTGCAGAGCACCTTGAATAGCTTTGATAGCCAAGGGAAGTGTCAGCAGAGCTATCAGGCTGAAGGCTGGCATCAGTTCTGCCTGCACAGCAACAAATATCCAGAGATAGACTGCCCCGAGCAGTGCTGAATAGACTATTCCTGCTCCCCTTTTCCCTATGGTTATGGGCAGGGTCTTTCTGCCTGCCGCTCTATCGGCTTCAGTATCGGGAAACTCGTTCAACAGGAGCAGGTTGTGCACCAGTATGCCCGAGGGGACTGATGCCACGATTGCCGGCACAGTGTATTCGCCGCTCTGGACAAAGTAGATTCCGAGGATGGGCAGGGCTCCCATGCCGATACCTGGCGACCACTCTACCCAGCCCAGTCTGGTCAGCAGCGGCGTGTAGAGGAGGATACAGATGGCGCCTACAACGAGCAGGGGCAGCAAGAGCCAGCCTCTCACCAGCACAAAATAGATGCCTATGGGCACTGCCAGCAGGAAGCAGGCAAGACCAAGCTGCAGAACAGGCATTGGTTTGAGAACAGCCGCCGGCAGCAAGCCACTGCCACCGCTGAATGGTGTCCTGCGGGTATGGAGGTCAATGCCGCTTTTATAGTCGTAGTAGTCATTGAGCACGTTGACACTGATGTGGCACAGGAGCAGCCCGAGGAAGGCAAGCAGGGCATAACCGAGATGGAAGGTCCCGTCATACCAGGCTATGCACGTGCCCAAGAAAGAGAGCACCACCGACAGCAGCAGAAACTGCGGTCTGGTCTCCAAGAACCATAATCTGAGGTTCACAGGTCATTGAGTATAGCAGACAGCTTGGCACAGTGTCCATAACTGCGGCAGGGTCGCAAAGAGTCACCAGCAGAGCTACTCCAACCACCATACATGGTTGCCACTCTTGGCTTGTGAGCGAGATGACAGGTAGAGAAGCGGAGCACTTCACACGGCTTGCGAGGCTTGTTTCTTCTTGCTGAATGCGAAGATGTAGATTATGTCCAGTATCGCCAGCGTGTTGAGCAGGAACAAAGCTATGAACCACCACAGGTGTTTGTTACCGGCAGCCCTCCATAGGGCTACGCCTTTCCATGGTAGAGTCCAGGCAAGGCTGAAAAGGACAATCCACGACATCCACAAATCTAATTCAGGCACTTTTCCCTCCTGTTTATATTTTTGCCAATACGCCTGAAGCAAGTCGCCACATCTATTGCTGAATACACGCTCGCAGTGTGCCTTGGCATTGACAAAGTCAGCTCAACCGCTTAAAGTGTCTTTTGCTCGGCGGGACTGACGCCGCCACAGTACTAAAGCTGCACAAGGAGGTAGTTTTCATGGCTTTCAAAGGCGTTGACTATTATAACATAGATGCCTTGCTCTCCGACGAGGAGAAGATGACCAGGAACACGGTAAGGGAGTTCCTGGAAAGGGAGGTCGAGCCGCTGGTCGTCAGCGCTTTCCACAGGGAAGAGCCGCTGAATATGAGGGAGCTTGCCCCCAAGCTGGGGAGTATGGGGATACTCGGCTCTATCTTTCCCCGGGAGTACGGCGGTGCCGCGGTGAACTATGTGTCAGCCGGTCTTATTTCCCAGGAACTGGAAAGGGTCGATAGTTCTCTGCGGAGCTTTGTTGAGGTGAACAAGGGGCTGGTGATGTATCCAATCTGGAAATACGGGTCGGAGGAGCAGAAACAGAAATGGCTGCCGCTGATTGCCAGAGGGCAAGCCATAGCTTGCTTTGGGCTGACCGAGCCAAATCACGGCTCCGATGTCGCCTCGATTGAGACAACAGCCAGAAAGGATGGCAGCAGGTGGATTATCAATGGCACAAAGCAGTGGATAAGCGAGGCGTCGATAGCTGATGTGGCGCTTGTCTGGGCGCGTACTGACGATGGAATCAGAGGCTTTCTGGTGGAGCGGGGCACCGAAGGGTTCAGCCAGACATTCCAGCAGCGCAAGGGCTCGATGCGGGTGGGGGACGTCGGTGAACTGGGCTTCTCGGACTGTGCTGTTCCAGCAGAGAATATACTGCCCGGAGCCACTAGGTTGAGAGCCGTGTTCTCCTGCCTGAACCAGGCGCGGTATGGTATAGCCTGGGGCGCTATTGGTGCTGCCATGGACTGTTATGAGACAGCATTGAACTATGCTAAGGAGAGAAAGCAGTTCGGCGTGCCTATCGCCTCTTTCCAGCTGGTGCAGGAGAAACTGGTGGATATGCTGGTGGAAATCACCAAGGCACAGCTGCTGGCATACCGGCTGGGCAGGCTGATGGATGAGGGTAAAGCTACTTATGCCCAGATTTCGCTGGCGAAGAAGAACAATATAGCCGTGGCACGTATGTGTGCCCGCACAGCACGCGAGTTGCTGGGTGCCAATGGCATATCGCTGGACTATTCACCTGTGAGACACATGGCGAATATCGAGTCCGTTTATACCTACCAGGGTACCGACCACATCCATACGCTGATTATAGGACAGGATATTACCGGCGTGTCAGCGGTCGGCGGGAGACAAGCCTGATCACGGCTCACTTTTGTCCTCGGGAGCTGCAGCGGGCAGATGGCGATAGCAACATAAGGCTGCCGGCTTCATGGCGGGCGAGATTGAATTTGTTACCGGATGCCGATTTCTCGTGAGATAACGAGTTGCTGGATTTCTGATGTCCCCTCGGTTATGGTTGCTAGCCGAGCATCGCGGAAGTAGCGCTGGACCACAGATTCTTCCATCAAGCCGTAGCCACCGTGGATTTGCAGGGCTTCGGTGGTGACGCGTATTGCCACCTCGCTGGCGAACAGCTTGGCCATGGCTGCCTCCTTTACGTGCGGCTTGTCCTGGTCATAGAGCCAGGCGGCGTAGTATATCAACCAGCGGGCGGCTTCTATGTCCATAGCCATTCGTGCCAGCTTGAAGGCGTTTACCTGGAATTTGGCGATAGGCTGCCCGAACTGCACTCTTTCCTGTGCGTATGTGACAGAAGCATCATAGGCAGCACGAGCCAGCCCCAGGCTTCGGGAGGCATGGGAGATCCTACCGCCGGTCAGTGATTCCATGAGGTAGCGAAAGCCCTTGCCCTCCTCGCCGACCAGATTTTCCTCGGGGACGGCGCAGTCTTCAAAGGTCAGCTCTGCTACTTCGCCGGAGCGAGCGCAGAACTTGTGCAGCCTGGAGCGATTGAAGCCGGGAGTGTCTTTGTCAGCGATAAGCAGACTGACGCCGTCTCGGGCGCCTTTGCTTTTGTCAGTATAAGCAGCTACCAGAACGAAGTCGCAGAAGCTTCCGTTGGTGATGAAGATTTTCGTCCCGTTAAGTATGTACTTACCGTTTTTCCTGGTGGCAGTTGTCTCTATAGCCGCAGCGTCAGACCCGGCGTTGGGCTCGGTGAGTCCGAAGGCGGCGATTTTGTGCCCCCTGATAGCCGGTACCAGGTATTTTTGCTTCTGGTCTTCGCTACCGCGGGTATAAATGGCGGTGGTGCCGATGCCGCTCTGGACCATGATACCGGCAGCTATGCCCACGCTGTGGTAGGCTACTTCCTCGACAGCAATGCAGTCGCCTATCTTGCCTATCCCGGCACCACCATATTGAACAGGATACCTCACGCAGAGATAGCCCAGCGTGCCCATCTTGGGGAATAGCTGGACGGGGAAAGTCGATGTCTTCTCAGCTTCGTCAACCAGCGGGGCAATTTCCTTCTCGGCAAAGCTGCCGATGGCTTCCTGGAACATCTTTTGTTCTTCGGTGAGCTCGAAGTTCATCTCTGTTACTGCCTCCTTCGTTTGAACTAATGGGCACAAACCTTTAATATTGTATAGCAAAATGGTCGGAAGTTGAAATGACTGCGCTGGTAGCCAGAGCCAATGTGTTGCTTGGTGCTGTAGAGCTTATGGTGGGCAAATATGGAGGTAATACCGGCTGTTGATATCAGGGGGAGCAGGTGTGTCCGGCTGTACCAGGGTGATTACCGCCGGGAGACCGTTTTCTCTGAAGACGCGGTAGCTGCTGCGGTGAGCTGGGCAGACCAGGGAGCCAGCCGGCTGCATGTGGTCGACCTTGACGGGGCTGCCGCTGGTGAACCGCGCAATCTGGCGGTTGTCGAGGCTATACTGAGGCGGGTGAGTATACCGGTGCAACTTGGTGGCGGTATCAGGGATGAAGTGGTGGTAGCCAGACTGCTGGAGGCGGGGGTAAGCAGAGTTGTCCTGGGCACGGCAGCGGTGGAGAACCCAGGGCTGATCCAGAAGTTGTGTCAGCAGTATGGAGAAGCCATTGTGGTGGGCATCGATGCCCGGGATGGACAGGTGGTCACCCATGGCTGGTTGAGGGCTGGCGGGGTTACCGCCCTGGAGCTGGGTCGCCGCATGGCGGAGTTGGGTGCCAGGCGCCTAATCTATACCGATGTCAGGCGTGATGGTACGCTCACCGAGCCCGCTTTTGAGGCGATAGCTGAGATGGTGCGCAGTGTTGGGCTGCCGCTGATTGCCGCCGGCGGCATCTCGAAGCTGGACCATCTGAGTCGGCTTAAGGAGCTGGGGGTAGAAGGTGCTATCGTGGGCAGGGCGCTTTATAGCGGCGATATCGACCTCAAGGCGGCACTGGCGGTAATGCGGTGAGCCTGTGGTTGAAGCCGGGCAAGACATCTGTAGCTGTAGACACGTCAGCCCTGTCAATTAAATTGACACATGCAGCCCCGAGGCTTCAGCCTGCGGATAAAATTCAAACGTGCAGCCCCGAGGCTTCAGCCTCGGGTCCCTGACCCTGAAGGGTCGGGAC
>DTZC01000253.1 GCA_012961565.1 Dehalococcoidia bacterium | reverse complement strand
GCTAAAGCCTCGGGGCTACAATCGTATTTTTTAAACCGCAGGCTAAAGCCCCGGGGCTACGGTTGTAAACTACAAGCGCTGCTAATGGAAAAAGGTCGCCTTTTCCAGATGGCGTGGTCTTGCCGGTATAGTCTCACCTTTGGCTACTGCCTTGAGTGCCTGCTCTCTGGCTAGCAGGGCAGCGCCTATAGCTCCAGTTATCAGCGGGTCTTCGGGTACCAGAAGCTCGCAGCTCAGGCTCTGTTTCATTGCCCGGACCATGCCTATATTCTTGGCAACACCGCCGGTAAGCACTACATCTGGTTCCACCTTGAGTCTTCTTGCCAGAGCTGTTATTCTGCTCGCCAGAGCGTCGTGGAGCCCGGCTATGATGTCTTCTAGTTTTTCTCCTTGGGAGAGGCGTGCCACCACCTCCTGCTGGGCGAAAATGGTGCAAAAGTTGCTGACCTCAATCTTCTTGGTTGACTTAAGCGAAATATGTCCCAGCTCATCCAGAGGGATGTCCAGTGTGGCAGCAATGACCTCGAGGAACCTGCCGGTGCCGGCGGCACATTTGTCGTTCATCACGAAATCGATTAGCTTGCCGTTGGCAACTTTCATACACTTAGCATCTTGTCCACCGATGTCGATGACCGTCCTGACATTGGGGAATAGTCTGTACACCCCCTGGGCGTGGCAGCTGAGTTCTGTGGTCTGGCGGTCGGCGAAAGGCACATTGAACCGACCATAGCCCGTAGCCATGACATAGGTGATTTTGTCAAGCTGCAGTCCAGCCTTCTCCAGTGCTGTTCTCATGACCTCGTTAGCTAGCTGGCGGTGTTCGGGACCGGTGGGTCCTTTAATGGCAGACAAAATCGCCCCGCTTTCGTCCATGATGACGATTTTAGTCATAGTAGAGCCTATGTCGATACCGGCGAAGTGCAATTGAGCCTCTAGGGAGATATTCTAGCTGATTGTCTCCAGGAAAGCCTCGGTCCTTGTCTTCAAAGGTGCCAGGGCTCCCTCGGTGTAGTCGTATTCGATGTAGGTGCTGGGTATGTTCAGACTGTCCAGATAGTCTTTAAGCGATGGCATCTCGAAGGCAAAGGGGTCACAGTATCGGACGAGGAGGAGGACGGTTCCATCGATATTCCACTTTTTGATTATATCCTTGAGATAGCCGAAGCGGCTTTGCAGGTCTGTGGTGTAGTCTTTCTTCGTTTCACCGAGCGCAGCCTGTCTGAAAGTGCGAGCACAGGTGATTTCATTCAAATAGTAATCAGCCAGACCATCCAGCGGGTCTGCGGTGAACTTCACTTTGCCTCTGTAGGGTCTGAAGCCACCGCAGCTCTCGTCCATCACCACATTGGCTCCAGCCTCGAATATTTGCATAATATCGGTGTCGTCCAGTGTGCTGCTCCAGATGAGCAGCCGCGTCGGCTTTTTCTGTGGACCGTTGCTGCGGCTCTTGACTTCGTTTATCACTTCGCTCAATAACTCATTTCCTTCGGTGACGGGAAGACTCATGAGCGCTTTCACCACCTGGAGAATCTCGGCACCGGAAATCAGGGGTGGCGATGGTTTGGTCAACTGGTAGAGCTCCTGGACCAGTGCTCGTTGCCGGTTGTGGCATTCGATGGCTGCCTTGAGTTTGTCTGCCGAGAGCGTGTTGCCGGTGAAGGACTCCAGTGTGCTCCTGAAATCATTTAATTGGCTTCTAAAATACTCTATAGCCTCAGGGCGGACGCTGCCGGGCATGTCTATGAAGTGAAAATAGGGATGATTGACATAGGACTCCCAAACACGGGCTGTTTTCTCCTGGGGGTCGCTGGAGTGGATAGTGACCATGCCATCGAGGAAGTCATTCCTGCCTTTCAAAGCACAGTCGAGGCAGGTGCGCATGATGGGGCAGAAAGATGTGGGCAGGGCTCTGTCTGCCTCGGTTACCGGTTCTCTTATGTCGCCACATGTCCGGTATGGCACCAGGTCCAGCGCAGTAAGCATTTCCACAGGTACATAGACACAAGGATAGCCGATTATCTTGCTGCCGGCTGCTTTCAGCTCTTTAGCTCTTTGTGCTCTATTCAAGTAAATTTCATTAGCTCTGCTGAGACCTTTGGTTTTATCTGGCATTATCGTACCTTGTTGGATTGAGATTTGCTGACTGTTTACCAGTCAAACCCGTGCTGCTTTCTTACCTGCCGGTAGTATTGCATCGTCTCCTCAAAAGGTTCTGCTTTAGCCAGGGCGTCTTCCGGATTGAACAAGCGGAGGTCGACGATATCCCCCTCGATGCTCAGTGAAGGCACTTTCAGGTTCTCCATAAGCATGTTGGAGACATACGGCAGGTGTGTGGAGGCACTGCGACAGCTGATGAGGGGATGGAGGAGTGCCCCATCGCATTTCCATTCTCTGGCGTATTTAAGGTAGGGATAAGCAAAGGCGCCGCCGAGCACGTTTTGCTTTCGGGCGTCATCATAGTAGCCGGCGAAGAACTGAAGGCTGAATCTGGTAATACGTTCCAGAGGGTCGCTGATGTTGCTCAGGTCGAGAGGTATAGGTGGACGATAGCCGAAACTCTCGACAACGAAATTCCACCCCCTTTCAGCCAGTTTATCGAAAAAGCCGAGGCTGTGCCACGGTGGTAGTTCGGCGAATACTAGTCGGTATTT
>DTZC01000252.1 GCA_012961565.1 Dehalococcoidia bacterium | reverse complement strand
GACGAGGGGCAGGTGTGGGAGGCAGCCATGTTGGCGCCTCATTTCAAGCTGGACAACCTGACGGCAATTATTGACCACAATGACCTACAGCTCGATGGTCGGGTCTGTGATATCATGGGACTTGAACCGCTGGCGGACAAGTGGCGTGCCTTTAACTGGCATGCCTTTGAGATAGACGGGCACGATATGAAACAGATTCTGGAGACTCTGGACAAAGCTAGAAAGACAAAAGGGAAGCCCACTGTAGTTATTGCTCATACTGTCAAAGGCAAGGGCGTCAGTTTTATGGAGAACAACGTGGACTTCCATGGCAAAGCTCCTACACCTCAAGAAGCCGAGATTGCCTTGAAGGAGTTGGCATGACAACTGTTACTGAGGTATCTACCCGGGAAGCCTACGGTAAGGCGCTGGTAGAGCTGGGCAAAGAGTACCAAGATATTGTGGTTCTTGATGCTGACCTGTCCCGGTCAACGATGACCAAGTACTTTGCTGCGAAATTCCCGGAGCGGTTCTTTCAGTGTGGTCTGCAGGAGCAGAACATGGTGGGTATTGCCGCTGGCTTGGCTGCTTCGGGCAAGATACCGTTTGTCAGCACCTTCGCGGTCTTTGCTGCCTGCCGTTGTCTCGATCAGGTCAGAGTATGTGTAGCCCAGCCGAAGCTGAATGTGAAGATTGTAGCCACGCACGGCGGTATCACCGTGGGTGAAGACGGAGCCTCTCATCACGCTATAGAAGACCTGGCGGTTTATTGTTCTTTCCCTGGTTTTACTGTTATTGTTCCGGCTGATGGTGTGGAAACTGTTGAAGCTGTGAAAGTTGCGGCAACTACAGACGGACCGTTCTATATCAGGCTGGGACGTCCCAAGGTTCCGACTGTTTACAGTGAGGGTTACCGCTTTGAATTGGGCAGGGCAGTGACTTTAAGAGATGGCAGGGATGTCACGGTTATCGCTTGTGGCATAATGGTGGCTAAAGCGCTCCAGGCTGCCGGTAGACTGGCGACGGAGGGGATTGACTGTCGAGTGCTCAATATGCCCACCTTGAAACCGCTGGATGAAACAGCCATACTTGAAGCAGCCAGGCAGACGGGTGCAATTGTAGTTGCCGAGGAACATCTGCTTCACGGAGGCCTGGGCAGTCGGGTAGCCCAGGTGGTGACAAAGTTGAAGCCGGTTCCTGTGAACTTCATCGGTATAGACGACGTTTATGCCAAATCAGGCAAGCCAGAGGAACTGCTGCAGAAGCATGGTCTAACTGCTGCGGATATCGAGAAGGCGGTAAAGGCAACTATTACCCGGAAATGAAGCAGACCTCCAGCCTTTGCCGAGGACTGCCTGCATGTCGATTGCAGCAAACTGCTGCAGCCTAGACAGCTCAGCCGCCCCCGAAGCCGACTTTAACCTCCTCTCCGATGACCAGAACAGGCACTATGCCCTTACCGCCGGAGAGGCGTTTTACCTCTTCCAGAGCTTCAGGGTTGTTTTCAATACTGACCTCTTCGTAGCTTACGCCACGCTCCTTAAGGTCCTGCTTGGCTGCAGCACAGTAGGGGCAGCCCGGCGTGGTATAGATAAGGGCCTTCTGTGGTGCTGTAACAACCCTGTGTCTTTCATCCATCTCATAGAGCTTCTCGATGATGAACTGGACATAGTGGTCACATTTCTCTTTCCAGATTCCAGACTCCAGGAATTCCTGATAGCCTCCGGGCTTGGAGAAGTCTATCCCTACCAGATCGAGGCAGTTGATGGTGCCGAATTTCTCTGTGAAGCTTCTAACTACCTCGGCGGCGTCCTGGCGTGCAGTATGCCGTGCCTGTTTTGCCTTTTGCTTATCGCCTGGGGGAGGGCGGTGGCGCAATCCGAGACATATGACGGCAGCCGATAGCGCACCGCAGGGTGCCTGCTGCTGCCCACCTATGCCGCCGGTAAAAGCTATCCCTGTCCAGAGTAACTCTTCATTCCCCAGTCCGTATGTTTCCCACATAACTTGCAGGACTGCGGGACCTCAGTGGTAGCCCCGGTGCATGAGCTCTATGGCACGTTCCTTGGCTTGTGACAGTGACATCTTAAGACTCACGTTCTATCCTCCGGTATCTGCGTTAGATTGCTGCAGTGACAGCATATCTATGCTAGTCTACCTTTATATCTCTGTCAAGTATTTCGCTTGATACCTTGCCTTCGAATTTGAATTCAAGTGACCGTCTTGTTGGTCTTTAATGTGGAATTGGTGATGTCAGCGGAGGTGCAAGCCTGGAATATTTAGTGCCTCGGGAACTATGTTGATGAAGGCAGTTATTGCAGGCAGCATGCCGAGGGAGGGACTCGAACCCACACCTCCTTAGCGGAGAGCGGATTTTAAGTCCGCCGCGTCTGCCATTCCGCCACCTCGGCAAAAATTGAGGCGGCGAGCGGATTTGAACCCTCGTATCCCTGCGGAACAGGATCTTAAGTCCTGCGCCTTTGTCCAGCTCGGCTACCCCCGCTCAGCTAACACGATAAATAAAAGTTAAATTTAGATACCTATTAATTTATCATTATCCAAAATATACAATGAGTGGGGAAAATGATAGATAGGAGCGAGATAAAAGAAGTTCTGGACGGATATGAGCTTGATAAAGCGATTATAGGTGTACTTGGGTCACATTCCGCACTGGATATATGTCGTGGAGCAAAGGAGATGGGCTTCAGAACCCTGGTTGTGTGCCAGAAGGGCAGGGAGAAGACCTATGACCGCTACTATCGGACGGAAAATTCCCGCGGAATAGTGGACCAGACCATTGTGCTTGACAAATTTTCTGATATAACCGAAGCGAGAGTGCTGAGGCAGATGCGTGAAAATAACGTTATTTTCATCCCACACCGCTCCTTTGAGGTCTATGTGGGCTTTGACCGTATCGAAGATGATTTTCTTCTACCCTTATTCGGGTCGAGAAGTATGCTTCGGGCTGAGGAACGAGATGCAGAGAGGAACCAGTATTACCTGATGGAAAAAGGAGGGATTCCCTATCCCAGGATATACAAAAGCCCTGAAAAAATAGACCGACTGGTTCTGGTTAAAGCACCGGAAGCCCAGCGGAAATACGAACGTGCGTTCTTCTTCGCATCTTCCCCCGAGGAGTTCT